>NZ_CP011924.1:2935000-3235000 GCF_000238315.3 Pseudoalteromonas piscicida | reverse complement strand
TGCAGCCAATTTCAATCCAGCAGTTAGCGAAAAAGGTAACACAGCTTGATAGCGAGAATAGCGAGTTTGTGGCACCAAAAAACCAGATAATAGCTCCGAAAGATGTCACGGTTGAAAAACTAAACATGGTGTCTTTAAATAATGTCGAGCTGTCTAGCCTTATTGGCAAAGTCCCTGGTGGCAAGGAAAACATCGCGGATATATACCCTTTAAGCCCGTTACAAGAGGGGATGCTTTTTCACCATATAATGGACAAAACGGAAGACTTATACTTAACCTCCTTTACTTTAAAGCTTGCTAATGCAGAGTTGGTAGAGCAATTAATTACGGCGCTACAGAGTTTAGTTGCGCGTCATGACACGTTAAGAACCGTATTTTTCTGGGAGGGGTTACCTGAGCCTGTACAGGTTGTACTGAATCAGGGCGAGCTTTGTGTCGAACATGTCGTGTTAGAAAACTACGACACGACAGCGGAAGGTCGTGCGCTGTTGGAGCAGCATAAATCTACTCGAATTTCGTTACACCAAGGGCCGCTGCTACAGTTGAAAGTAGGCAAGAGCAACGGGTCAGATGAATACCTTGTGCTGGTAGAGCATCATCATCTCATCATTGATCATATTGGTTTAGATATTCTTGTTGAAGAGCTCAGCGCAGTAATGTCGGGCAATGATGAGCATTTACTGACACCGACACCATATAGAAATATGGTTGCCTATGCGAAGATGAAAAATAGTGATGATCAAGGAATCGGGTATTTCCAGGAACTACTAGGTGACTTGGAAAATAAAACTACATTATTTTCAGGCTCCACAGCGGCACCTGAGGATACCTACAGCGGCCGTATTGATATGGCACTCGGGGAGCAACTTCGTAAAACCTCAAAACATCTTGGTCATAGTATCTCTGCTATTTTCCATACGGTTTGGGCACAAGTTGCAGCACAATGTACGGGAGAGCCGGAAGTGGTATTCGGTACAGTGTTATCGGGTCGATTGAATAATTTTGCGAGTACGCAAAGAACAATGGGCATGGCAATAAACACCCTACCACTCAAAGTACAGATCGCAAAGACCAATGTACGTTCTATGATTGGAGATGTCGCCAGTGGGTTACAAGCGCTAATTGATGTTGAGCAAACACCACTCTCTTCAGTACTTAATTTAACGCCATTTGGTGGTGACCTATTTAACTCGGTTCTGAACTATCGCCATTCATTGGAAATGGAAGGCGAAGGTGAATTTATTGACGGTTGGGAGGTATTAGGCGCTCACGAAAGAAACAACTACTCAATCTTTGTAAATGTTGATGATTACGACCTTTCGGGCGCTTTTAATGTGACGGTGCAAACAGCCAATGGCGTTTGCGCAAAGAGATTGCACAGCTACTTTATCGAGGCGTTGACTAACATTCTCACCAGTATTGAAAAGAGTGTAGAGTTAAAGCAAGTATCGGTTATTCCAAAGGCTGAGCTTAACACTTTATTAGATGATTTTAATCATACGAAAGTCGAGTACGATGACACCTGCTGTATTCACGAGTTATTCGAAATACAGGCAGAGCAATATCCAGAGCGGATAGCAATTCAGTATCAACAGTCACAGTTGACATACAAGCAGCTAAATGACAAAGCCAACAAACTTGCTCGCTATTTAGTCGAAAGCTGTAAAGTGGTACCAGATACCTTGGTCGGACTCAGTGTTGAAAGATCGCCAGAGATGATAATTGCTATCTTAGCGATTTTGAAAGCGGGTGGCGCTTATGTACCACTTGATCCAAGTTACCCTAGGGATCGCTTAGAGTTTATGGTTAATGACGCGGAGTTAACTTTGATCTTGACGCAAAGTCGATTCCAATCTGTATTCGAAAATGACGCATGTACGCTACTTACGCTTGATACATTATTAGATGAAAAGCATGAGAGCTATAGTCTGATTAGACACCTATCGGATCATAATCTAGATAAGAAAATGATTGAGCTAACTCCTCAGCATCTGGCCTACGTCATCTATACATCAGGCTCTACAGGCAAGCCTAAAGGCGTATTAGTAGAACACCATGGAGTAGTGAATTATCTCACATATGGACTGCATTACTTACAGCCTCGTCATAAAGGTGCTGTAATGAGTACGCCGCTGAACTTTGATGCAACAGTCACCAGCTTATTTGTTCCGCTTATATCAGGTAAACAATTAGTCGTACTCGCTGAAGATTTGCTTAGCATGTTCGAGCAATTAGCGTGGTATTTGTTTGAACAAGGAGATAGCTGGTTATTTAAGCTAACACCGACTCATCTAGATGGTTTATTCCCTTTATTTGAAGATAGCTCACCTTGTCAGCAAGCTCATAGCCTAGTGATTGGTGGTGAACAATTAACGACAAATGTTGTGGCAAAGTGGCAGCGGCATTGCCTGCCCAACGCGTCATATATTAATGAGTATGGACCAACAGAAACGGTGGTGGGATGTACGACCTTCACTATTAGTAATGAGGCTTCGCTACAGACTTGTGGTAGCAGTGTGCTTATTGGACGACCAATTAGTAATACTAAACACTTTGTGCTGAACGGCGATATGCCTGCGCCGATGGGGGCTGTTGGGGAGCTATGTATTGCTGGGGTTGGTGTCACCCGAGGTTATCCGAACAGACCGGAACTTAATGAGCAAAAATTCACTACATTTACCTCGCCGTTCGGCAAAGTTGAACGTATTTATCGCAGCGGTGACTTAGTGCGCTATTTAAACGATGGCAACTTAGAGTATATCGGTCGCGTTGATGACCAAGTGAAAATCCGCGGATTTAGGATTGAAACAGGTGAAGTTGAAGCGCATTTGACGAAACAGAACGGTGTCGACTCGGCTGCAGTGCTGGTGAGAGAAGTTGATTCTCAACAAGTGCTTATTGGATATGTGAAGCCAAGTGAGGCTATTGATTCCGATAACCACAGCGACTTTATTACTCAGCTTAGATCTCTGTTGGGAGCATATTTACCTGACTACATGGTACCAAGTGCTTTGGTTGTGGTACCTAGTTGGCCACTGACACCTAATGGAAAAATAGATAAGCGCGCATTACCAGAACCAGAAAATAATGCTGTCATTGGCGAGTACACCGCGCCTGAGTCTGAAACTGAGCATGCCCTTGTTGCTATTTGGGCTGAACTATTGAATCAGGAAGTGGGCTCGATCAGTACGACTGCCAACTTCTTTGAAATTGGTGGCCATTCATTGCTGATGGTGCGTTTATTTAGCCATATCCAAAGGGAGTTTGATATTACTTTGGAGCTGCAAGCACTATATGAGAGCCCTTATATCCGTGAACTGGCGCAACTTTGCGACGTAATTATAACGAAAAAAGAATTACAACAACGATTAACTCAACGTGTTGACTGTGAAATTGAAGAGGTCGAGTTTTAATATGAATGCGAAAACAATACTAAATACATTAGCTAAATCAGATATCGATCTTTATCTAGACGAAAGCAATCAGCTTAAAGCAAAAGCGCCAAAAGGTGCGATCACAGAAGAATTTCGAACGCTAATCAAAGAGCACAAAGCGAGTTTGGTTGCTTATCTTGAGCAATTAGATGCGATTTATACTAAGCGTGATAATAATAGGAAAATTGAGGCTGCAAAGCGGGTAGATGGGAAAGCTGATATTTCTTTTGCCCAGCAACGCTTGTGGTTTATTGATAATCTCCAGAGTGGTTCGCCAGAATACAATATGCCCATGGCATTTGATACTAAAGGTGAGCTGAATCTACAAGTGCTTCATCAAGTATTTGCTACAATCATAGAGCGCCATGAAGTACTCCGCTCAGTATATGTTGAACATGAAGGTCGTATCGTTCAGCAGATCCACACTATGGACGAAGTTAACTTTACAATTCAAGTCGAAGATTTGAGTCATTTGAGTGGTAATGCGTTAACTGATGCTGTGACACAAAGAATGGATGCGGATATAACCACGTCTTTCAATCTTGAGTCTGACTTAATGTTGCGAGTTAGTTTCTTGAAGAAAACGGTGGATACCGGTGTGCTGCTATTTAACATGCATCATATTGCATCTGATGGCTGGTCCGTGGAAGTGCTGACTAAAGAGTTTGTTACGCTCTACCATGCATACCACGCGCAGCTACCTAATCCGTTGCCGCCACTTGATGTGCAGTATGCAGACTATGCTCAGTGGCAAAAAGACTATCTGGAAGGTGACGTACTTGAAAAGCAGCTGAGTTATTGGCAAACCCAGTTAGATGAAGCGCCTGCGGTACACTCGTTACCGCTAGACAAAACACGGCCAGTTACTAAGCAGCAACAGGCGGATGTTGTGCGGGGCTCGCTACCTGAGGATATCGCACAGAAATTGTTAGCGGTTGCCAAGGCTTATGAATTGACTCCATTTATGCTTCTTCACGGTGCCTTAGCACTGTTGCTATCTCGCCATAGTAATAGTAATGACATCGTTATTGGTACACCTGTTGCGAACCGTAAGCAAAGTGAGCTTGAATCACTTATAGGCTTTTTCGTCAATACATTGGTATTGCGTACAAATACAGCACATAAAACATTGGCAGACTATCTTAGCCATATTAAAACAGTGCATCTAGGTGCACAAACTAATCAAGATGTTCCGTTCGAACAACTCATTGATCATCTGAAGGTGCCGCGTAGCAAAGCCTACAACCCTTTATTTCAAATTATGATGACGACGAGTACGAGTTATGGCATTGATGATGGTGGAATGGATGCTTTTTCTCTACCAAGTGTTGAGTTACAGGCGAATGCCTCTGATTTAATCCAAGTGAAATTTGATTTGGATATTGACCTAAATATAAGTGAGCAAGGTGTTGGACTTCGCTGGACTTACGATCTGAACCTGTTCTCAGCGCATCATATTGAGCAACTAAATGCACATTTATGCCGCTTGTTAACCGAGATCTCTACATTGCAAAGTGACCGTGGCGTTGCTCTGTCGGAAATTGCGATGTTAAGTGACTCAGAGACACACCAATTGGTACATAGTATCAATGACTCTGAACTTACTCGCTCAACAGATCATTGTATTCATGAGCTATTTGAACAACAGGCGGAGTTGCACCCAAATAATATTGCTGTGGTCATTGATGAGCAAGCTCTGACATATCAGCAGCTTAATGAAAAAGCGAATCAGGTGGCGCGTTACCTGCGTGCAAACCATGATATTCGCCCTGATACTTTTGTCGGTTTGTGTGTAGAGCGTTCACTAGAAATGGTGATTGGTATTGTGGGAATCCTAAAGGCGGGAGCTGCGTATGTCCCTCTAGATCCTGATTACCCTCAATCACGTTTGAGCTACATGTTTGATGATGCTTCATTAGAGGTAGTACTTAGCCAATCGCATCTTGATTCGGTATTAAGTGATTTTAAAGGTACTATAGTGTCCCTTGATCACGTGGCGGAAACCAACCAGGGTACTACACATTTATTCTCACAGTATGACAGCCACAACCTTTCCTCCGCGGAAACTGGCTTAACCTCAAATAATCTTGCTTATGTAATTTATACGTCAGGATCCACTGGGCAACCGAAAGGTGTGATGATTGAGCATCAATCATTGGTGTATTCAACGGTATGTCGATTTGATATTTATGAAGAGTTCTCTAGCTTTTTACTGATTTCTTCAATGTCGTTTGATAGTTCCATTGCGGGAATATTCTCTTCTCTAACTAGTGGCGCAAAACTATGTTTGCTTAGTGCTCATAAGAAAGCTGACACTAATTATATTGTGAGTCAGCTTAAACGCCATGAAATTAGTCACTTGCTTATGGTCCCAAGTTTTTATGACTTGATCCTAAATGAGGTCGACAGTACCGCACTGCCAGCCTTGCGCGGTGCGATTGTCGCAGGAGAAAGTTGTTCGAAAAATGTCGTTGAAAAGCACTATCAGAAGTTTGCACTAACCGGAGTCAAGTTATTCAACGAGTATGGACCAACGGAAGCTTCGGTATGGAGCAGTGTGGCGCTATTGAAATGCGATGAAACGGTTAGCATTGGTAAAGCGTTACCGGGAAAGTCACTGTTTATCATGCATAACGATATGCTTGTTCCTTATGGCAGTGTAGGAGAGCTTTACATTGGAGGCCAAGGGCTTGCGCGTGGGTATTTAAATCGCTCAGACTTAACAGCGCAGCGATTCGTTGCTAATCCATTCTATCAAGCTGGCAATCAGAATAGTTCTAAGCGCTTGTACAAAACAGGTGATCTCGTGCGATATTTGCCAGACGGGAATTTGGAGTTTATTGGCCGTGCGGACGATCAAGTAAAAGTTCGTGGATTTAGGATCGAACTAGGTGAAATTGAAGCGCAACTGGAGAAGTTGGACTGTGTTAACTCAGCACTGGTGACTACCTATGAGATTGGCGGTGCTAACCAGCTCGTTGGCTACGTGAAAGCGAGCGATGGTATGACAGATGAGCTGCCTGAGCACTTTACTAATAAGGTCAGAGTTCTGCTTGGGAAGCGTGTACCTGAGCATATGATCCCAAGTATGATCATCCCGATGACGGAATGGCCTTTAACTGCCAATGGTAAAATGGATCGCAAAGCACTACCAAACCCATCTGAAATGGCGTCGAAAGATAACTTTATTGCAGCTGCCAATGATACTGAACAAGCGCTAGTGAAAGTGTGGTGTGATGTATTGCAGCTCGACAAGGTATCGGTGAATAGTAACTTCTTCGAGATCGGAGGGAATTCACTGCTTAGTATTAAGCTACAGAAGGCAATTCAACAACACATGGAAGTAGACGTTGAGCTAACAGATCTATTTGAATATCCGACCATAGGGGCACTTGCCAAGTTCCTGTCTGGTGAACACGATGATGGGGTTGAGCATGGTGCAACGTTAATGACCAGAAGCCTCACACAAGAGTGTACAGATATAGCGGTTATCGGTATGGCTGGTCGGTTCCCAGATGCCACTAATGTTGACCAATTCTGGCAAAATATTAGTGCTGGGAAAGAATCTATTACCTTCTTTACCGATGAGGAGTTGGTGGCTGCTGGTGTCGCGCCTGCAATGCTGAAAGATCCTCGTTATATCAAATCAATGGATGTCCTAAGTGGCGTGGCTGACTTCGATGCAAAGCGCTTTGATTACACTCCTAGAGAAGCTGAGTTGTTAGACCCACAACACCGTCTCATGCTAGAAGTGTCCTCCGATGCATTAGAGCACTCAGGGTATGGAGATCACTCAAAACCACAAAATGTAGGTGTCTTCGTTGGTGTAACGGATAGTGCTTATTTGATTGAAAACTTGTTACGCAATCCAGATGTTGTCAGTAGTGCATCTCAGAGTTTGGTGGCAAGCACCAGTGCATCATTTTTGGCGACCAAACTGTCTTATAAATTAAATCTAACAGGGCCAAGTGTAAACGTACTGACAGCTTGTTCATCTTCATTGGTGAATGTGCACCAAGCATGTAATAGCTTATTGTTAAATGAGTGTGAGATGGCACTTGCTGGTGGTGCTCGTATCGCTTCATTGAAGGTTGATGGTTACCTTTACCAAGAAGGGGGGGTGAACTCTGCAGATGGTCATTGTCGACCTTTTGACATTGAGGCAACAGGAACACGTGGTGGCAGTGGTGGCTGTGTTCTTTTACTGAAACGCTTAGATAAAGCGCTTGCAGATAAAGATACCATCCATGCTGTAATTAAAGGCACTGCAGTGAATAATGATGCGGCAGAAAAAGTGGGTTATATGGCGCCGAGTATTTCGGGCCAAGCTGCAGTAATTAAACAAGCGTTGAAAAACGCTAATGTCGAAGCGAATTCTATTCAGTACCTCGAGGCACATGGCACAGGTACTAAAATTGGTGATCCAATAGAAGTTAAAGCACTCAAAAATGCCTTTGCGACCGAACAAAAGGGTTATTGTGCATTGGGTTCCGTCAAAGCGAATATCGGCCATTTAGATGTTGCGGCTGGTGCTGCTGGTATGATCAAAGTCATTGAGGCGATGAAGCATCGACAGCTACCACCGACAATTAATTACACACAGAGTAATACCCAGATTAACTTCGAACAATCTCCATTCTATATAAATACCGAAAGTAAATATTGGGATTGTGACACTGATCAAAGCAGGCGTGCCGGTGTGAGCTCATTTGGGATCGGAGGAACTAATGCTCATGTGATATTAGAGCAAGCTCCTGAGGTCGAACCCAGTTCATCACCACGTAAGACTTGGCTGTTGCCGATTTCAGCAAAATCCAGTAGCGCGGTCAAAGCGGCATGTGAGAACTTACGTTCCTACTTGGCGACGAAAGCAGACGACCAGGTGAACTTGCATGATATTGCTTATACTCTGCAAGTGGGTCGTGCACAGTACGAATACAGTACTCATATTTCTTGTTCATCGCTGGAAGATGCAATTACGCAGCTGGACAGCCATCCAAAAGTGGTTCGTAATGAAGCAGATGATCGCTCGGTGGTATTTATGTTCCCGGGCCAAGGTGCGCAATATATTGAAATGGCGCAGCAGCTCTATCTTAATGAGCCGCAGTTTAAATCGGTATTTGATCAATGTGCCGATACGATAAGTGAGCAGATCAATGTAGATTTAAGAGCGGTTCTTTATCCTCAACTTACCGGGCAGTTAACGCCTGAAGCCGCACAGTCTTTATTGGCGCAAACTCGTGTAACACAGCCTGCATTATTTGCCATTGAATATAGCTTAGCAACATTGATGCAGTCTTGGGGTATCAAGCCTGACGTCATGATTGGACACAGTATCGGTGAGTATGTTGCTGCCTGTTTGGCTGAGGTATTCACGGTAGAAGATGCTTTAAAGCTGGTATGTGCTAGAGGTTCCTTAATGCAGCAGGCTCAACCCGGCGGTATGTTATCTATTGCGATGCCAGTTGAGCATCTTCGCCCGTTGTTGCAGCTAAGTGATACTTGCCTAGCAGCGGTGAACTCTGCTAACAACTGTGTTGCAGCTGGCTCTGAACAAGCGCTTATGCAGTTACAAGCGCTATTAATAGAACGTGGCATCGATTATCGTCCGCTGCATACATCCCATGCTTTCCATTCAAAAATGATGGATGGGATTTTAGATGAATTCTCGAAGGTATTTGAACGAGTGGAGTTGAATGCGCCGAAAATTCGCTATGTATCGAATGTTTCAGGGAAGTTCATTACTAATGAGCAAGCACAAAACCCAGAGTATTGGCTCGCACACCTAAGAGGCACAGTGTTATTTGCTGATGGTATTGAGACAGTCCTATCTGATACAAATTCTCTTGCTGATCAAAAGATATTTGTAGAAGTGGGGCCTGGTAGAAGTTTAACAACACTCGTGAAGAAAAACCGTGATGCGCAGCAACAAGTGGTGCTATCGGTTACGCGCCATGCGAACGAAGCTATCTGTGATCAACAAAAATTGTTAAGTGCGGTAGGTTCTCTTTGGAGTCATGGTGTGGATATAGATTGGCTCGCGCTCAACTTAGCGCAGGTTGGTCGTCGTGTGCCATTGCCGACCTATCCATTTGAACGAGTTCGTTACTGGGTGGATGCCAAAACAGACTCGTTGACGAGCGTATCCTCTCATGGTGCTAAGTTAGCTGCTGATAAATGGTGGTCGGTGCCTATATGGAAGCAAAGTACCGCAATGAAAAAAGCCAAGGCGCAACTTAACACAGATAAGCAACATTGGTTGTTAATTATGGACGGTCATGGTGTCGCGGAAGAGTTAGCCTCTCAGCTTATGTTGAACGGTCACACTGTATATCGAGCATATTCAGGAGAGGGCTTCAACCGTCTAGATGATCAGAGTTTCAATATTGATATTGGCAATAGTCAAGATTATGAAACGCTTCTAGAAGTCATCAATAAAGAGGTACAGTTGGATCGCGTTGTACACCTGTTAGGTGTTGCGCTTACACCAACTGAGAATATGCTAAGTATGACACAATTTAATCAAGCACAACGGTATGGCGCGTATAGTGCTCTATATACTGTTCAAGCAATTGTTAAAGCGGGTCTAGATGATAAATTGAGTATTGATTTCATAACCAATGATGTTGAGCGAGTCACTGGTGATGAAACTCTTAACATAGGTAAGTCAACGATTAAAGGGATATGTAAGGTCGCACCACAGGAATATCCTGAGCTGAGTTGCCATCATATTGACGTACATTTGAATCAAGCTACGTGTGATCATGCAATTGCTAAATTGTGCCAGCGTTTATCATTGGAGTTACATTCACAACAGCGAGCACCACTTGTTGCACTGCGTGGTAATCAACGTTGGGAACCTGATTATGAAACTGAGCTAATCGATACAGAGACGCCAGCTGCCCATCGTTTAGTAGATGGAGGTGTTTACTTTATTACTGGTGGCTTGGGTAACATTGGTCTTTTGCTTGCTAAATATATTAGTCAAGCCGTGGCAGCTCCTAAGCTGGTACTTGTGGGACGCTCTGAATTTCCCGAGCGCGCGATATGGCCAAGCTTACTGGAAGGTAAAGTTGACCCAGACCTTTGTAAGCAAATTGAGCAAATTACTCAAGTGGAAAAAAGTGGTGCAGAAGTAATAATTCTAAGTGCCGACTCAGCAAATTTACAACAAATGCAAGATGCTATGAATTTCGTAGAAAGTCAGTTTGGCGCGATTTCTGGGGTGATCCACGCAGCGGGCCAGCTACACGGTTCAATGACAGCACTCATTGAGACCACTGAAGATGACTTCGAAAAACAATATCGTGCCAAAGCGAATGGCGTCATAGTGTTAGAAACCTTGCTACAAAAGCGACAAGTTGATTTTTGTATATTGATGTCTTCATTATCTTCAGTACTTGGCGGCCTTGGATTCTCGGCTTATGCCGCAGGTAACCAATTTATGGACGCATTTGTGCAAAGTAAGCATGAGCAAGGTGACGAGCGCTGGGTAAGTGTTAACTGGGATGGGTGGAGTTTTACAGAGGCCACCCAAGATGATTTCTCGATGACACCTGAAGAGGGAATAGAAGCGTTTTCAGCCATGATGTCAATCGCTTATTACCCACAATTAGTGAATTCAACTGGTGCATTGGAGAAGCGACTAAGCCAGTGGATAGACAAAAAGGTTGCTGAGTCGCAGCAAGCTTTATATGAGCGCCCTGACTTGGAGAGTGACTATATCGCACCTCGTAATGAGGTTGAAGAGAAGCTCGTTGCTATTTGGCAGCAGGTGCTAGGTATTGAGCAAATCGGGATTGAGGATAATTTCTTTGATTTAGGCGGGGATTCTTTAGTAGTAACCCGTGTCATTAGTGAAATAAGAAAAATATTCTCAGTAAATGAATCTGCATTATCTATTAAAGAGTTCTTTGAGAAGCCAATTATTAGCCAGTTATCAGAAAAAATAGCGGCTGAACTAGAAAATGCTGAAGTCGAAAGTAAGAAAGCGCAAATATTAGAAGCAGGTAAAGCTGTAGAAGAAGGAGTATTTTAATGAATTCACCACAACAAATTATCGCCCACGCAGAAGCTTGTAATATTGTGCTTTATTTAAAAGGCGAGCAGCTAGCCTATATCAGCGAGGAAGGCGGCTTTCCTGATGAACTGAAAACATTGATCCGTGAGAACAAAGATCAAATAAGTGCCTATCTACGAGAACAGGAACTGCTAAAGCAGAAAGCGGAGAATGAAACACTGATCACGCCAGTAGATAAGAGTAAAATATTGCCACTTACCTTTGCGCAGCAAGGTCTATGGTTTATTGACCAGCTAGAAGGGGGAAGTAATCAATATAATATACATGCAGCGTTTGGCCTCAAAGGAGAGCTAAATTTGGCGGCAGTACAGTGGGCTGTTAATAAATTAATTGAGCGCCATCAAGTATTGCGTACTGTATATATTGAGAAAGAAGGAGAAGTCTGCCAAGAAGTTCAGCCTCTTCAGTACATGGAGCTGCCGATTGTTGATTTAAAAGGCTTTTCGCCGCAAGAACAACAGGAAAGAATACTTCAGATCTCGAACCAAGAGATGAACCAAGTCTTTAACTTGCAATCTGATTTAATGTTGAAAGCAAAAGTAGTCGTACGAACAGAACACGATCATGTATTGTTTTTTACATTGCATCATATAGCCTCTGATGCTTGGTCACAGGCCATCATGATCCAAGAATTTGCGACACTTTACGAAAGTTATTGCAAACAGCTGCCAGATCCACTGCCTATGTTAGATATTCAGTATTGCGACTATGCTCACTGGCAACGCAACTACTATACCGAAACTCGCATATCTGAGCAGTTAGTGTATTGGGAAAAAATGCTCAAAGGTGCGCCTTATTCCCATGCACTACCGTTCGATAGGCCTCGAGGTGCACAGCAAAAGTTCGCTGGAAAGACACATTCTTGGTTTGTTGATAATGAACAGGTCCAGGGATTAAAAGCAAGAGCAAAAGAAAATCAAGCAACATTTTTTATGATGCTATATACCGCATTTTCAGTATTGATTGGGCGTTGGAGCCAGACAAGAGATGTAGTTATTGGAAGTCCTATTGCGGGTCGCACTCACCCTCAGGTGTCCCCTATGATCGGTTACTTCATTAACAGCATGACATATCGTAGCGAATGGACTGAAGGAGAAAGTTTCCGCTCCCTACTTGGTCGCAATAGAGAGAATACGTTATCTGCATTTGATCATCAGGATATACCTTTTGATTCGTTGGTTGATCGTTTGAAAATACCGAGAGAGCTGAGTCATAGCCCGCTATTTCAGGTGATGTTTACGCTACAAAACACAGAAAAGTCTGATTTTGAGTTGAACGGGTTGGAGACTTATCCTGTGATGGGCGAAAACTCACTAACTAAGTACGATTTGCAAATGGTTGCTGAAGAAGGTGAGGGTGGGCTTTGGTTAAATCTGACCTACTCAACAGATCTGTTTGACTTTGAAACGGTTCAATCAATGTCCAATAGTTTTGATATGATATTGCGTCAATTATCTGTGAATGTGGATATAGCGGTAGATAAGTTAGCATTGGCAAACACGACTGAAGCACTAACTCCGAAGTTGCTTCCATTGGAGTCATTTACGTCGGTCCACTCGTTGATTGAGAATATGGTTGAGACGAAAGGGGATGCGACGGCTATCGACAGTGGCGATTGTTCACTCACTTATAAGGAGTTAAATGAAAAGGCAAATCAACTGGCGAGATATTTAATTCAAAATGGGGTTGTGCAGGGACAGCAAATACATCTGTGTGCAATCCAAGGGGTGTCCCGTTATGTTGCCAAGTTGGCTGTATTAAAAGCTGGGGCGATATATGAATGTCATGACATCTTTGAAAGTACAGACTGGTTCAACAACATCGTAGCTCAAGGTAGCGTCTTGCTATTTTCAGAGTGCACGGTAAGCCGCCTATCTGGTAACGCATTACGAGTGCCTTCAGATGATGAGCTTAAGGCATTTTCTTCAGCAAATATGCGACAGGATGAGGTCTCTATCAGGTCTTTTGACCGAGCGATAATGGATAGTCGACTGAATAATGGTAGAGTAAGCCATGCACTTTTGTTACAACAGGTGCTCAGGCAGCAGCAAACGATGCAGCTAAATAAGAATGCAAACTTGTTAATTCATCCGGAAACAGAGAAAACCAATCGTATAGATTGGATTACAGGACTCGCGTCAGGAGCTAAACTGGTGTTGTTAGAGGCTGCTCGAGACCTTGAAGATACTTTAATCACTAAAGAAGTGACACACTTGACGCTAACAGCTGCACTGCTTGCTGATGTGACTTTATGTAAGGATTATGCTATTCAGCAGCTTATCATTCATGCAGAGTCTGGTGCTGATTCATTACTGTGGCGATGGAGTGAGCTATACTCGGTAACATCTGTCTTGAGTCTTGGCCTACAAGGTTATATTTGTGCAGAGAAAGTGATTGCTGGTAAGGCTATCTCGTTGGGGAGAGCTTTTGACAAGCATCAAGCGAAAGTGATGTTTGACGATAAGAATCTTGCTCCCACAGGTGCTATTGGTTATCTCTATACCGTTGATGCAAATAATAACTTTGAAAATACTAATATGTTGGTGCGAGAAACTAATGCTGGAACTATCGAAGCTATTCACTATGGAGCTTTGAAAATGAGCCGTGATGATGTATTTCTAGAAAATATTATCTCAGCTCAGCCGCAAACGATTCAAGTTGCGGTGATAGAAAAAGTGGTTTACCTAAGATTGTCGGGTAGCAGTGCTGCACAGCAAGAGCAACTGAAAGCAGTTCAGCATAATTTAAAACAATTGGTACCTACATATCTATTACCAAAGTTATACGTAATAGTATCAAATATGCCGATTCGAAATGGAGGTACGGTCAATCGTGAAGCGCTGTGGCACCATACACAAAGTTGGCAAGACAACTTAGCTGCGTTACCTCAACCGGAATTATTGGAGGCTGACTTACAACTGCAAGGTTCCACAACAGAAACAGTTGATTTTTTCCTCGATAAAGAAGTATCATTTGCATTGCGAAATTTAGCGTGTCAGTATAATGTGACAATTGCAAAGGCCTTTTCTGCAATTTTTAATTTGGCCCTAGTGATTAACTCTGAAAGTGATTGTATCTTAAGTACGGTGTCTGGAGTATCTTCATCTACAGTCGGTAGTGGCGTTTTGTCTAGTTCATTTTGTAAAGATGCACGAGTTCAAGACAACCTGAAAATCATTCTAGATAATTTATCACAAGGTGTAGAATACGAATTTGTTGATAAAAATTGGATAACGCAACAATACAATCAAAAATGCGGCACCGATTGGAAGACTATTTTTGCCTATCAGTTAAAGTTTGTGTCGGATACTATGATGCAGCAAGAGCTTGTGACAGACAGCTCAGTGAGCTTATTGGTTTCAGACAGACTGAGCACAGAAAAAATAGAGGGTCAATGGCGCTTGCAAAATAGTTGTTTTGATCAATCAACGTTGCGTCGATTGGAAAAAATAATAGCGATGTTGGCATCCCATGAGTTGCAGAGCAAAACGCTTGCGGAAGTGAAAACAATATTGAACGAAGATGCCCGCAGCAAGTTGCGTTCAGCGAAGCGAAAATTTAAATCAGTGAGAAATAAGAGTCAATTCTCAGTTGAAGGAAACGTAGCATGAGTTTTAATAAATGGCGTAATAAAAAAAGTGAAACTACAACGCCGATAAGTTCATTAGTTTCAAAGGTTTTTTTAGAAGAATCACCTACATTGCCTGTAGTGTATAAGTGCAATACGGCAAACGTTGATTTACCGACTTGGTATAATCAGAATGAGTCGGAAATAGTGCAAGAGCTTGCTAAATATGGCGCTGTGTTATTCCGCGGTTTTAACATACATAGCGAAGATGATTTCCAGCAGTTTGTTGCCACTAGCATCAAACAGACCGCTAAGTATGTGGAAGGGGCAACGCCGAGGACAAAGCTATCAAAAGGGGTTTATACGGCCACAGAGTTTCCTTCTGATCAAGAAATTGCTTTGCATAACGAGTTATCGTATGTCACAGAGCCACCAAGTAAGTTAGCATTTTGCTGTTTGACCGCCCCTGAAAGTGGTGGTCAAACTCAACTGGTCGATGTACGTAAAGTGCTGAATCGAATTGACAGTGATATCGTATCCGAATTCGAAAAGCGAGAAGGCTGGTTATTACGTAGGAATTATGGCAATGGATATGGACCAACAGTGGCGAAAGCGTTCGGTATGACAGATATTGCAGACATAAAAGCTTATGGAGAAAAGGTTGATTTAAAAGTGACACCAATTTCGGATGAAAAAGTAGTCACTGAACAGGTTCGAAAGGCTGTGCATCAACATCCAATTAGTGGAGAAAGAGTCTGGTTTAACCATATCTCTTTTTGGCATACAAATAACCTATGCCCAGATGTGAGAGCAAAAATGCAAGAAGACTTAGCTCTTGAGGATTTTCCCTATTCAACGCGCTATGGTGATGGTAGCGACATTGATGACAAGACAGTCGAAGCACTGAGGCTGGCGTATACGAAAGAGGAAGTGAAGTTTGACTGGCGTGAAGGGGATGTATTACTGATAGATAATTGGTTGGTTGCACATGGCCGAAAACCATTTACTGGTGCTCGTAGAGTGCTTGTGGCCATGGGCTAAGTGAGCCTTGTCGAGATATATTATCGTCTCACGCATGAGATGATAATATATCGACCAAAGGAGCTTTGTTTGTAAATTAGTCATTTTTATACCTTTGTTAATTGACTCGGTGTAAAAATTTAAATATATTTAATAATCGAAACACTTTAATATTGAGCTAGCAATAGCCTGAATGGTAGAAGCGTGATGCGCATTCCTAAATGGCGTTGGTTTATACTAATACCTTGTTTTTGTTAGTTTGTGAAAATCTAAACTCATAGAGCTATTTGTTTTGCTTGGTGGGCTTGCCCACGACTATATCCAACGACCAAGGACATGCTTGGTTGGCACTACTTCTTTGAAAGTTGAAGTGGATGGGCGTAGAGATTACGTGTTATTGCTACACATACCATGGAACAGATCGACATTGAGTCAAAAATAAAGAATTTTACGATATAAAAAGGATCTATGTTTATGCTAAAACTAGATAAAGCTATCTCTGATGAGCTTTTATTTGGGCTTGTGCGCTCTACCATTCGAGGAATTGAAGCTAAGGATTGTTTTTACAACCAACTTCATTACGTTAATCGGAAGTTTGTTGAAGTTCATGCTAACGCGCTACTCGATATTGTCGTTGCAGCGTTACAGGATATTCATCCCGGTATTTGTCGAGATGACATTGCTTACGTCAATGATTTTGTTGCACCCGTTAATCTGAAGAACTCAGCAGTGAGGCCGGTTACTGAATTAAACAAAGCTAATAAATATCAGTGGCACGTAGACTCAATTGACCAATGGTTAGGGCCTTGCTATAACCTCTGGATCCCGTTATATCGTCAATCTGCGCTTGAGAAGTTAAGTGAACAACCACTATTTGAAGTGATGACGTCAGAGCAGGTGCCAAGCCTCTATGGGAATAACAATATACCAAAGACTAACTTTCTCATTGATGGAGCGACTCAGGCACCTGACTATCTCGGTTTGGCTCAAGAGTTTACAGGCATAGAAATCGAAAAATTACGCGATAGCTACCTGTACCATGACGCAAAAGGGAAAATTAATATTTTGCCAAAAAGTGATATGCAGAGCACTACAGTTGTGAAACCGCAGTTAGGTGATGCTTACATTTTCAGAGCAAATCAGTTCCATTCATCAGGCCCCTCGGAGTTTGAGCGTATTGGTGTTGCTATGAAGTTCATTATTACCAACCCGAAATACGGCTTCAAAGAGCATGATGAATTTAGATTTCCACCACCATTTGCGGGATGGGAAGGTTTGTTTACCGGCTGTTATGCGCAATTTAAAGATTTTACCTCATTCAAAAAATATATTGACTTTAGCATCGTCGGGGAACAGCTAGAGCTTCGCAACAATCAAGATAAATTGAATAACATCTGTGTAGTACTAAGTGAAATAGAACAAGAGTTGGCACACTATATTGAGCATGGCAGCTTTCCTTCTCTCGCTCATCAAGCAGAGCAAGAAATGGAGGTCGGGTTTCTGTAGGGACGAGAACAAATATTTTTTGGTAGGTATTAATAATTAGTACATACCGTTTTAGAAATCGTATTGATGAAAGTAGTTTCTGGCTATTTTGCTTTACAACTTAAAGAACAAGCAAATAAAAGTGGGCATTATTAGTCGTTCGCTGCATTTTAAATAACTAAAAGTGAATAATGGTAAACCGTTTTTGCATGTATTCATGCAGAAAAAACAAGGAATAACCCAATGAATAAAAAAGTATTGGCGTCTCCAATTCAAAACGCGCATTGGATCCAGCTGAACAACAATATGGATAAGTCAATTCAGCTTGGCTCAATTAGTGTTTTACATACGGGTAGCTTAGATATTGAAGCTATCAGTGCATATTTGACCACTTTAGTAGAGCGTTTGGATATTATCCGCACGGCCTATGAGGTCGATGAATTTGGTGGGCTCTGGCAAAATATCAGAGATCTTGATCCGATTGAATTGGTGACAGAGGATTGGCGTGGTTATACAGACGCACAAATAGCACAGCGTAAGTTAGAAAACACTATAATCGGGGAAAAACAATCAAGCGACTTTACCACTCCTTGGTTACGATTAGTCATTGCGCAGCAAAGCAATAGCTACTGGTGCTGCCTTGAAATGAGCGCTCTAAACACAGATAGTTTTACATTGGCTCATCTAATGCAGTTGATTCTTGCCGCTGGTAGCGAGTGTTCCAATGATGCACAGACTTGGCTGCAAAATGAAGTCATCCAGTATGAAGAGCTAGCACCTTGGTTAGCAGATTTCTTGTTAGATGAGGAATTAACAGAAGCTCGTCAATTTTGGGCGAGGGATAAAAGTGTTGCCGCGTTGGTTAATAAATGTACGTTGCAACGATATAAGCATGATGGAAAATCAGAGTACAAATTTGACTATATCAACCTTGGTGATATTCAAGGTGAAATCTCACGTTTTGCTGAACAACACCAAGCGACGAGCGCTGAAGTAGTATGTGCGAGTTTGCGTTTGGCGTTGAAGAAGTTTGCACCAAAGGCCGAACTTGCTAGAATGTTCGATAGCCGTTCTGACAGTGATTTAGCGGATGCTATCGGACCATTGAGTCGGGCTGTGCCTTTATTCCCAGAAGTTGCTGACAATTTTAATGACGCTATACAGAACGAACTTGAATGTAGTGAGCACGGTGTTGATTACGCTGAGTGTTTTGCTAAAAGTCATGATCATGAGTCCGCAGGTTTTAGCTTTATCTTTGATAGCGTAGTTAATTTAGATCTGCCGACACTGCAAATCGAGCAGGTAAAGCACTTAACTGAAGCGTGTAAGTTACAGTTTACTTATATTCAGCAAGAGAGTGAAAGTCGTTTACAACTAACGTATGATAGCGAATATGTTGACGCTCAAGCCGTCACTTATTTACTTAATCAGATAAAAGTGGCGTTAACTAATCATGTTGGTATTGTCACTCAGCATCTTGATGCTACATATCAAGGTTATGGTAAAGTGGTTACTACATCGGGAGTAACGGTATTAGATCACGTTAATAAGGTCGTCGCTGCAGGCAACGGTAGCGTGCTTGAGTTAAATGGTAAGGAAAAAACACTCGCAGATGTTGATTGTGCAGCAAACCAACTGGCGAATTATTTACAACATCAAGGAGTAGGTAAAGGTGATGTCGTTGCGCTATGTCTGGTCCGTTCAGTGGACTTCGTCATTGCGATGTTGGCGACGATGAAAGCGGGTGCAACATATGTTCCTATCGATATTGACCTGCCGCATCAGCGTATCACCGATATGCTTAAAGACGCGCAAGCAAGTACGGTGATAAGTGTTGGTGAGTATGAGGTCACTGGCTGTAAAAACATTGATTTAAATGAGCTCAAGCTCGAGCAGTACGCTGCTACAGCACCGGATATAACTATTCAAGAAACAGATTTAGCATATATTTTATTTACCTCTGGCTCTACAGGAAAGGCCAAGGGAGTAAGTATCAGTCACAAAGCTTTGCTCAATCATATGAACTGGATTAATGATGAATTTACATTTGCAAAAGACGATCGTTTCCTGCAACGAACATCAGCAAGTTTTGATGCATCAATTTGGGAGTTTTGGGCACCGTTGATGGTTGGCGCAACGATGGTTATTGCCCCAAGTGAAATCAATTATGATCTACCACTGTTCAAGCGTACGATGCATGACTATTCGATCACTCGACTACAGCTTGTGCCATCACTATTAGACTTGTTACTTGAACACATTGATGGTTCTGTATCGTTCGCGCTAAAAAGTGTATTTTGTGGCGGTGAGGCATTGAAGAGCTCAACCGCAGATAAAACTATGCAAGCTTTTAATTGTGAAGTTATTAATCTATATGGGCCATCTGAGTGCTGTATTGATGCTTTATTTTGGCGCTATGAGCGTGCGACAGCAACAGATTTTGTGCCTATCGGATACCCAATTGATAACTTACAGTGTCGGGTCATGAAAGAAGATGGTTGTCTTGCCGAAATAGGTGAAACCGGTGAGTTACAAATCGCAGGTGATTCCGTTTTCAATGGTTACTTTGGTCAAGACGCTTTAACGGCGAAAGCACTGATTCATTGTAATACTAGTCACTTGGATTTTTATAAAACCGGTGATCATGTCCAAGTGTTGTCAGACGGTAACTTAATGTACTTAGAGCGTCTTGATAATCAAGTAAAACTTAATGGCTTTAGAATAGAACCTGATGAAGTTTCTATGATTATTTTGAATGCAGGTCTTGCGGAGCAAGCAAAATGTGTTGTTGCTGGAGGTGGACTTTCTCTATTTATTATTGCTCCTACTGCCTCCGAAGCTGAGCTTACGCAATTGTTGGCCAATAAGTTACCTGAATATATGCAGCCAAAACAGCTGATAGAGCTAGAGGCATTCCCCTATTTATCCAACGGTAAGTTAGATACTAAAACTCTAATTGAAAGTGCGTTAAACCATACTAATTCAGACTATGTAAAGCCTGAAACGGAAGTCGAGGTACAGCTTGCTCATATTTGGCAAGAGCTCTTGAATACATCTATGTTGATTGGCACTACGCATGATTTCTTTGCTATCGGAGGACACTCTCTCTTGGCAATGAAAGTACTAAATCGCATTCAAGAAGAGTTCAAAATAAACATTAGTGTTCGAGTGTTATTTCAAAATAAAACAATTGCTGAACTTGCAGCGCACATCGAACCATTACTGCTGTTAAACAGTGCAAATAATGAAGAATTAGAATGTATGGAAGGTGGTTTACTATGAGCGTAGTTGAGTTGCTTAGAGAAGTTAAGAATAAGGGCATTATTTTATATCTTGAGAATGGTAGCTTGGCTTTTAAAGCACCGCCAGGAGTGATGGATAATGAAATAAAAGCACAAATTATAGCGAAGAAAAGTGAAATTGTTTCTTTGCTTCAACAACAGGAAAATACAGGTATTCCCACTATCATTAGCCGTCCAAAGCGGGATGATAAGCTTCAACCTGCTTCATTTGCGCAGCAAAGGTTATGGTTTATTGATAGCATGCAAAAAGGATCCGCTGAGTACAACATGCCTGTTGCTTTTGAGGTAAGTGGTACACTTGATCTTGCAACGCTGACCAAAGTATTTGCAGCAATTATTGAGCGTCACGAAATATTGCGCACAGTGTATTTATCAGATGCCGGTGAAGTACAGCAGGTCATTCGTGATATGGCTGAAATTGACTTTAGCATCACTGTGGAGAATCTCGAGCATCTCACGGGTGAGATGCTCGAATCTGAAGTTCAAACTATTATTTCATGTGATATGAATACCCCATTTAATTTAGCGCAAGATTTGATGCTAAGAGTAAGCTATATTCATAAAGCTGAAGGCTCAGGTGTACTGCTATTTAATATGCACCATATTGCATCCGATGGATGGTCGACTGAGATACTTATCAAAGAGTTTATTACATTATACCAAGCGTTCAGTGAGGGGGAGCAAAATCCGTTACCTGAGTTACCAGTGCAATACGCAGACTATAGCCATTGGCAGCGGGAATACGTAGCTGGTGAAGTCTTAGATGGTCAATTACGCTATTGGGAAAGTCAACTCAAAGATATACCGATGATACACAGCTTACCCTGTGACTTTTCTCGCCAAAAAAGCAAACAGACCATGGGCAAGTTGGTACATGGTCAGCTCTCCGGTAAACTTGCTAAAACATTACTAGATACTGCGAAAAAGTTGCAGCTTACTCCATTTATGCTAGTTCACGCTGGATTCTCTCTTCTGTTGGCAAGACACAGTAATAGCAACGATATAGTTATCGGTACGCCAATAGCAAATCGAACTCAGGCAGAATTAGAGTCACTAATTGGGTTGTTTACAAATACATTAATATTACGAGCTAATACAGAGCATAAATCGTTACATGAATACTTTGATCATATTCGCCAAGTGCATTTAGGGGCTCAATCTAACCAAGATGTACCATTTGAGCAACTTGTTGAGCGCTTGAATGTTCCACGTAGCTCAGAGTATAGCCCTTTGTTTCAGGTTATGCTGACAACGAGCAGCGACTTTGGGGTCAATGAGAATTCAAACAGCCAAACGTTAGCATTACCAAATGCAGAGTTGAAAGCATATCTCTCTGATCAAGTACAGGCTAAGTTTGATATTGAGCTCAATGTCAGTATTAGTGAGCTTGGTGCGAGCTTAGATTGGACCTTTGATGACGGATTGTTTGAAACTCAGCATATCGAACAATTAAATCAACACCTGTGTTCATTATTTGAAGCCATAGGCTCTGTTAATGACCCCAAACAGGTGGCACCATCTTCATTACCCATGATGTCGGAAATTGAAATTAATCGTTTAGTTCATGAATTAAATGGCGTCGAACAAAGTTATGATAATGAAAAGTGCATTCATGAGCTTTTCGAACAGCAAGTAGCTAGCTCCCCAAAACAAACTGCAGTGGTGTTTGCAGACAAAGCGCTTACTTTTGCTGAGCTAAACCAGAAAGCAAATCAGGTTGCACACTGCTTAAGGGCTAAGCATGAGATTACGCCAGATACTTTGATCGGCCTGTGTGTTGAGCGTTCATTGGAGATGGTAGTTTGTATTTTAGGGATTCTCAAAGCTGGGGCGGCATACGTTCCGTTAGACCCAAGTCACCCTAATAATCGACTGATGGATATCATCTCAGAAACAGAACCTAAAGTTGTTCTAACACAATCTGAGTTGCTCAATAAGTTTGAATTATCAGAATCAAAGATGTTGATTGTTGATGATTTAATTGATGGAGATAATTCACCATTTATTGAGTATCCGACTGATAACTTAGATAAAAGCACGATTGGATTAACCACAAACCACCTTGCTTATGTAATGTATACCTCCGGGACCACTGGTAAGCCTAAAGGGATCATGGTTCAGCACTGCGGATTACTTGCGAGAAAAGCTGGCTGGGACCATATTTTTGAAATTGATAAGACACCGCTGACTGTTTTACAAATGGCAGGACTATCGGTTGATATTTTACTGGGTGATATAATCAAAGCGCTTTATAGTAATGCTGGAAAGCTCATCGTTTGCCCGTACGAAACGTTAATTTCAGCACATGAACTTTGTAATTTGATAAACATACATCAAGTAACTTATGGTGATTTTGTCCCTAGTGTTGTAAGAGAATTGGGACATTACCTTGTGAATAATGAGCAGAAGTTGCATGGACTTAAGTTCATATCAATAGGCTGTGAAGCGTGGAAAGTTGATGATTTAGAATTACTAAATCAAGTCGTTGATAACAGTACTCGAATTTTCAATTTATATGGTCAAACGGAAACGGTTATTGATGCTAGTTACTTTGATACCAGTAAGTATGGAATTGAATACTTAAGGAGTGGGTCGATCCCATTGGGCACACCATTCCCAAATACTGCACTTTATGTGTTAGATGATAACCGTCAATTGGTACCAAATGGAGTAACTGGTACTTTATATGTTGCGGGCCATGGTTTAGCTAAAGGCTATTTTGGCAACTCTGAACTTACAGCTGAGAAGTTTGTGCGCAATGAAAGTTCAGATATAAAAGAACAGAGACTCTATTGCACAGGCGATCTTGTAAGACGCTTATCCGACGGTAGCTTAGAATTTGTTGGGCGAGTCGATGAGCAAGTTAAAATTAGAGGGTTCAGGATTGAGCTCAGTGAAATTGAAGCACAAATCTCAGCCTTAAGCGATGTAGACTCTGCTGTGGTGATGGCCAAAGAAGTGCAAGGTAGTCTGCAAATCGTCGCTTATGTAAAACCTTTGGATCTAGCAATGGTGACAAACACTGAGGAAAGTTCAGAAAGTCAGTTTAAAGCGGCGTTGAGGAGTGTACTCAAAGAGAAACTACCAGAGTACATGTTACCCACAATCGTTATGATTATAGAAAGCTGGCCATTGAATGCTAATGGAAAGGTCGATAAAAAGGCATTGCCAGAACCTGACCGGGCATCAATCGGACAAGAGTATGTTGCACCAAAAACAGAGGTTGAAGAGCATCTAGCTAAAGTGTGGTCTGAATTGCTTAACCTTGAGGTTCAACAGATTAGCACTACAGCTAATTTCTTTGAGCTGGGTGGGCACTCCTTGCTAATAAGTCGCTTAGTTGCTACACTCAATGAGCAGTATGAGATTAGTCTAGCGCTAAAAGAAGTATTCGAACTGCCTACAATCAAAGGGATTGCAGCACTTGTGGAAGCGTCGAAAGCGGCAGCAGTTAAGCAAGTAGAAACAACGGTGTCGGAAAAGAAAAATTCGATAGTGATATAAAAAGTAAATCTTATTCTCGTCAGAGTTATGCGCAATCTACTACAGCATGGCTCTGGCCATCAAACGATATCAATGATTTGATGGCGCTAACTTTTCGGAGAAAAACATGGAACTATTAAAAGAGCTTAGCCCCGCTGAGTATCAACAAGAAGCGAAGTCTGATTGTGGAGGCTTGATCCTCACCTTATTGGATGATGAAAAAGAAAAAATAGAACAACTAGTCAGACAGCATAATACAGTTAACTCAAAAGATGGTGCAGATATCACTTTTAACTATCTAGAAACATGGAATAAATTTCCTCGTAGAGTTAAAAGAAAGCTGCTTGAGTTCAAGTTTAAAGGCGGTGACCATAGCTATCTATTGATAAAGAATTTGCCGCTACTACAGGGGCTTCGTGATACACCGCTCGCGAAAAATGAAATTAAGGGTAAGCAGCGAGATTATGCCGCGCTATTACAATCGATCATTTCCGTATCATTAGGGTATGTATATAACTTTAAAGATAAAATCACCACTGGGTTGGTAGACGATATCTATCCGATAAAGAAAGATTCTAACAAGCAAGTAGGCACCAACAGTGTATTTCTTGAATGGCATGTTGAAGATGGATTTCACGAAACGAAAGCTGATTTCGTTACACTGCTATGTTTAAGGGATGACCCTGAAGTAAAAACATATTTGATGCCGGCAAATCACCTGAATTTGTCAGATGCAGAGCGTGTACAACTGAGCCAATTAGACTATCTAATTTGGGAAGATCTCACATTTAACAACGAGGGTGATTTACGTAGTACCAAGGTAAAAGTGCTGGATGGTACTGAAGATCCTGAAATTATTTACGACCCAGCTTACATGGAAGCGTGCAGTAGCGCATCAGCCGAAGCTTTCTCGTCTCTTAAAGACTCTATCGTGAAAGGGTGTTTGACTTTAACCTTAGCTGAGGGCGAGATGCTGGTCTTTGACAATCGTAGAGTGGTTCATTCTCGTAATGCTTACAGTCCCAGATTTGATGGCAAAGATCGTTGGCTGTTGAGAACGCTTGTGGTGGAAAGCTGGTGGAAAGCAAAGAATAAAAAAGTAGAGTCGACTTTATATGTAAGTTAACGGGCAAGGTCGGATAGCTCGGATTTACCCTGTTATTTTAGGTCTCAATAGTTTGAGGATGAAGCAGCTAGTCGCTAGCTTCGGTTGAATACAAAGTTTTAGTACTCCAGTCATGGATTGGTAATTGGTCGTTTGCACTTAATAGCTCGTTGAGAAGTAAGGTGCGCTCTGTAGACCTTGCACTATGTAAAAAGGTAAAATTTCTGTGGAAAATATAAAAAAATTAATAGCCGATTGTGCCGAGGCACAGTTCTCATTTGAGCTGGCGGAGAATGACCAACTCAAAATCAACTTTGAGGAAGCCATCCCTGAGTTAATACAGCGAATTAAGGACAATAAAGAAGGGATCCTGTACTACCTCCGAAGTGATGGATATAAAAAAGTTGTAAAAGCAACTCAAACGGATCAAAAACATAACTTATCGTATGCACAGCAGCGCCTGTGGTTTATTGATAATTTAAAAGGCAGTACTCAAGAATATAATATGCCGATGGCTTTTGATGTAACGGGTGAACTCAATATTGCGGTGTTGAAAAAAGCATTCCATACCATCATAGCAAGGCATGAGGTATTACGTACTACTTACCATGAACACGATGGTTTGGCTGTACAGCAATTAAAGGGTATAGATGCTTTTGCTTTTGATATTCAAGAAGTTGATCTTACAAATCTCAGTGGTGATTCATTACAAACTGCATTAAAGGGCCACATCGATGAACTGATTGGCCAGCCATTCGATCTAAGTCAAGATCTAATGCTTCGCGTAAGCTACATCAAACGAACGAATGATTCTGGCGTTCTATTATTCAATATGCATCACATCGCGTCTGATGGTTGGTCAATGGAAGTCATTTTGAAGGAGTTATTTACCTTATATCATTCATATATAGCTGGTATGCCTAATCCACTTCCTGCCCTTTCTATTCAGTATTCAGATTATGCACATTGGCAAAAACAGTACTTGAGCAATGGGGTTCTAGAGCAGCAATTAGCATACTGGGAAAAGCAACTAGATGATCTTCCTGTTGTTCACTCTTTACCTTTGGATAAGCCTCGCACTGAAGGGACGGCCAGCCGAGTCGGTATCGTACATGGCCAGCTTTCATCTGCATTGGCGAAAGAGCTTATCAATATCGCTAAGATGTATCAATTAACGCCATTTATGTTACTACATGGAATGCTTTCACTTTTGCTTGCTAAGCACAGTAATAGTAATGACATCGTTATTGGTACGCCTATAGCTAATCGCCTGCAGTCGGAACTGGAGCCGCTTATTGGTTTCTTTGCAAACACATTGGTACTTCGAGCTGACACCAGTTTTGCTTCTATGGATGAGTACTTTGCACATATTAGAGCACTACACCTTGATGCTCAGTCTAATCAGGATGTCCCTTTTGAACAGTTAGTTGAGCGCTTAAAAATACCGCGAAGTCAAAGTCATTCTCCTTTGTTTCAAGTATTGTTAACGACAAATAGTGACTATGCTTTAACGCCAGGTTCGGAGCAAGCATTCAAGTTACCAAATGTTGAACTCCAGACATATCAATCGGATTACATTCATGCCAAGTTTGATCTGGATATTGATATCAGCATTAGTGACTCAGGTGTTGCTTTAGTATGGGAGTATGATACTAGCATCTTCATGGAGCAGCGGATCCAAGTCTTAAACGATCATTTTTGTAAATTACTTAATGGGTTAGCTCGTATGGTTGCAGAGGGTAATGATGTCTTGCCTTCGTTGCCTATGCTGTCTCAGGAAGAAGCACATTACTTATTAAATGAAGTGAACGATACAGTAGTTCCTTATACTAAGGACATGTGCATTCATGAATTGATTGAAGAGCAAGCCTCGCTTCATCCTGAGCGGACCGCTGTGGTTTTTGATGACGAGGTTCTCAGCTATGCAGAGCTCAATAGGAGAGCAAATCAGGTAGCGCACTATTTACGTGAAGAGCACCATATTAAGCCTGATGATATTGTTGGCCTATGCGCTGAGCGTTCGGTTGAAATGGTCATCGGTATCGTTGCGATATTAAAAGCAGGAGGGGCATATCTCCCTCTTGACCCTAGCTACCCAGTGTCACGGCTGTCTTATATGGTAGAAGATGCTGCACTTAAAGTTGTGTTGACTCAAGGAAGTAATATTGAGATAGCAAAAAGCTTGGGAACACCGGCTGTTGCATTGGATCAGCATGCGCAATTTTCACCTTATGACATAACAAATGGACCTAAATCACAACTAGGTTTGACAGCGAACCATTTAGCTTATGTGATTTACACTTCTGGTTCTACAGGAAAACCAAAAGGAGTGATGGTTGAGCATCAAGCTCTGTTTAACCGGATTCATTGGATGCACAATAAGTATGGTATGACTCATCGTGATAACGTGCTACAAAAAACACCGTACAGTTTTGATGTTTCGGTTTGGGAGTTCGTTTGGACTCTAGCCTACGGGGCGAAACTGGTTGTTGCTCGTCCAGATGGGCATAAAGACCCAGAGTATCTATGCCGTCTAATCCAGCAGAGCCAAATTACTAAGCTACACTTTGTTCCTTCAATGCTGGGACTTATATTGGAAAATAAGCAGTTCTCACATTGTCATAGCTTAGAGCAAGTATTTTGTAGTGGCGAAGCGTTGCAGCAAAGCCATGTTGAAGAATTTAGAAAGGTTTTACCAAGTACCCAGCTGCATAACCTTTATGGGCCAACAGAAGCTGCCATTGATGTAAGCTATTGGGATTGCTCGGGGGATATCAGTAAAGGAGTGCCGATAGGAAAACCTATCGACAATATTCAGTTGCTTATTCTTGACCCTAATTTAAACCTAGTGCCAAAGGGAGCTGTAGGGGAGTTACATATAGGTGGAGATGGCCTCGCGAGAGGGTACTTAAACCAAGAAGAACTAACTTCTGAGCGCTTTATTCATAACCCTTTTTATGATGAAGGACAAGGTAGCCGCTCTCCACGTTTATATAAAACAGGCGATCTTGCACGCTTAAGAGCCGACGGGGAAATTGAATATCAAGGTCGAATTGATCATCAAGTTAAAATTAGAGGCTTACGTATTGAACTTGGAGAAGTCGAGCATCAGTTAAGTGGCCTAGATAGTGTTGATTCAGCGCTTGTTCTAGCAAAAGAAGTTGCAGGTTCAACTCAGTTGGTTGGTTATTTTAAACCATCGCATAACCATGGCGACTTTGATCAAAAGAGCTTGATAGAAAATATACAAAGGGAGTTAAGTGGCGATCTTCCCGCTCACATGGTGCCAAGTATACTTATTGCAATAGATGAATGGCCACTAACGGCCAATGGTAAAGTAGACAGAAAAGCCTTACCAGAGCCAGAAGGCAGTGCACTGCAAGGAGAATATGTTGCACCGGTAACAGAAGTGGAGCAAAGGTTAGTTGATATTTGGTCAGCCTTACTGAATATACCGAGTGATAGAATAAGCACCACGGCGAACTTCTTCACACTAGGCGGACACTCGCTACTGAGCATTCGTTTAATGTCAGAAATTAGACAACAATTTGCCGTAGCGCTACCAGTGCAGGCAGTATTTGATGCGGAGAATTTGGCAGCACTTGCGACACTCATCAATCAGGGCCAAGGCAGTGACATGCGACCAGCTTTAGAGGCGGTTGCGCGTACATCAAGTATCCAGCCAGTTTCTTTTGCGCAGCGACGATTGTGGTTTATAGATCAACTACAAGGAGGCTCGGCGGAGTACAATATGCCAATGGCACTGGAAGTGTCAGGTGAATTGGACTTGATGGTAGTAGAGCGAGCACTGAACGAAATAGTGGCACGACATGAAGTGTTACGTAGCGTGTATGTTGAAGTAGATGGCGAAGCAAAACAGCAAATTAAGGATATAGCAGAGGTAGAGATTAAGGTAGCACAAGAGGACGTGCGACATTTATCAGGAGAGTCTCAGGCGCAAGCGGTAGCGGCGCTGGTCAATGATGAGTTTGTACAGCCATTTGATTTAGCATCGGATGTCATGATACGAGTACGCTATATTCATACGTCGGAGCGTGCAGGGGTTCTGCTATTTAATATGCATCACATCGCATCGGATGGTTGGTCGATGGAAGTATTAAATCAAGAGTTCTTCCAATTGTACGATGCCTTTAGTCAAGGCAAGCCGAGTCCACTGAGTGCACTTGAAATCCAATATGCGGACTATGCCCATTGGCAGCGCACGCACTTAGAAGGCGCGGTGCTAGAGGAGCAGCTGAGCTATTGGGAAAGTCAGTTAGATTCACTCCCAGGGGTACATAGTTTACCGCTGAGCTATCCAAGGCCGAAGCAGAAGGCGTTTGCAGGCGGGGTAGTGTCAGGGAGATTACCGTCGGAGATATCGCAGAAACTGCAAGAGTTGGCGACGAAACATAAGCTGTCACCCTTTATGCTGCTACATGGTGCGCTGTCATTATTACTATCAAGACATAGCCACAGTAGTGATATCGTGGTGGGGACACCGGTGGCGAACCGAACGCAGTCGGAATTAAGCCCATTGATAGGCTTTTTTGTGAATACACTGGTACTGCGAGCGAATACGGCGCAGGCGGATTTGGCGAGTTATTTTAAGCATATCAGGCAAGTGCATATAGATGCGCAAGCGAATCAAGATGTGCCGTTTGAGCAATTGGTAGATAGGTTAAAGGTATCAAGAAGTACAGCGCATAGCCCACTGTTCCAGATAATGTTGACGACGAATAGTGACTATGGTGTGCAGCAGGGGGAGCGCGCGGTTAGTTTACCGGGTGTAGAGATAAGCGCTTATGGTAGTGATACGATACAGGCGAAATTTGATTTAGAAGTTGACCTTAGCATGAGTGATGCGGGGGTAGGGTTAAGTTGGACGTATGATGTAAGCCTATTCAGTGAAGAGTCGATTAAGCGGCTGAACGACCACTTATGTCGTTTGCTGACAGCGCTAAGTGAGGAGCATGTTGGAGATATCGCACCGCATGATTTGAAGATGCTATCGGCGGCGGAAGAGCGTTATTTAATAGAGGGATTGAATGATACGGCGCAGGCTTATCCGAAGGATAAGTGTATCCATGAGCTATTTGAGGAGCAGGCGGCTTTAGAGCCAGAGCGGGTAGCGGTCGTGTTTGGTGATAGAAGCCTGAGTTATGGAGAGTTGAATGCCAGAGCAAACCAAGTTGCGCACTATTTAAGGGCGGAGCACCATATAAAGCCAGATAGTTTGGTGGGGCTATGTGTGGAGCGCTCACTGGAGATGGTAGTGGGTATATTGGGGATATTAAAAGCAGGAGGCGCGTATGTGCCGCTAGATCCGAGCTATCCTCAATCGCGACTGGATTATATGTTAGAAGATGCGGCGTTAGAGGTGGTGTTAGCACAAGGCGCGGGTGTCGATGTATTAGCGGAATTTGCGGGGCATGTGGTGGCATTGGATGATGCGGCATTATTTGCGGCGCAAAGCCATGAGAACATAGAGAAGCAAGAGAGTGGATTAGAAGCAACGAGTTTAGCCTATGTCATTTATACCTCTGGTTCGACTGGGCAGCCAAAAGGGGTGATGATTGCTCATAAAGCTCTGAGTAATTATCAGTTGCATATTCAACATGCATATGGAGTGACTGCAGCAGATCGAATTTTACAATTTTCCAATATTTGCTTTGATATTTTCGTTGAAGAATTTTTCGGTGCATTATGTCATGGTGCACAGTTGATACTGAGTACATCTGCTTGCAGGCAAGGGTTAGCTGAGTTTGTTGAGTATTGTGAGCATCATGGTGTAACCGTCGTAAGTTTACCGACCGCGTTCTGGGCGCAAGTTGTTAGTGACAATCAAAAGTTTGTCAGCACAACTATGCGTTTGGTAATTGTCGGTGGAGAGGCACTCACCGTTGCTACCGTGAGGGAACACTATAGCCGATTTTCTGAACAAGTTACGCTCATGAATACTTATGGACCAACAGAATCAACTATTACGGCTACGACTTATGCAACCACTTTGGCGGATGCTGAAGCGCAAAGTGTGACAATTGGTAAAGCTAATATCAATAATCAACTACTCATTTTAGATAATAATAAACGTTTAGTACCTTACGGCTGTCCCGGTGAGCTGTATATCGGCGGGGATGGCTTGGCTCGAGGATATATAAATCGTCCGGAGCTTACCGCTGAGCGTTTTATTGATAATCCGTATTACCAACAAAATGAGCCAAATAGCACTGCACGATTATATCGCACTGGAGATCTGGTCTGCTTTACTGAAAATGGAGATATCGCCTTTATGGGTCGTGCGGTCGATCAAGTTAAGATCCGCGGTTTTAGAATAGAGCTTGGGGAAGTTGAGGCGCAATTAGCGCAGCAACCTGAAGTTGACTCTGCTTTGGTACGAGCAATTCATATTGCAGGCAGTTTACAGTTGGTGGCATATATTAAGCCGCTAGTAGCTAAAGGAAGTGATGAACACTATGACTTTGTCCGCTACTTAAAAGCTGAATTAAAGGAAAAGCTACCAGAATATATGATGCCAAGTGTGATTATGGTTGTCGAAGAGTGGCCGCTTACACCTAATGGAAAGGTAGATAAACGAGCGTTACCTAGTGTTGATGTGGATGTGTTAATTGGAGATTACATTGCACCCCAAACTAAAATGGAGCAGGAAATCGTTCATATTTGGTCAGAGCTGTTAGGGATAGAAGCAAATAAAATCAGTCGTAATGCAAACTTCTTCGAACTTGGCGGGCATTCGTTGCTAACGGTTAAGCTAGCTACAGAAATCAATAGGCGATGTAACACCAAGATATCGCTAGATAGATTTTTCAGTGCGGTAACTGTGGAGGCAATGGCGAAACTGTGTGAGGGATATGATACGGCAAAGTCATATCAAGTTATCAAACCAATTTCACCACTTCATGGCGATAAAGATGAGCTATTTATGATCCCAGGTGTTGCCAGCACAGAGAATGATTTTGCTTGGCTTGCAGCGCAATTATCGGCGCATGGTTATCGTGTTTACGCTTGTCCTCATAAGGGATTACTAGACGGGGCACCACCTTATGAGTCTGTAGAAGAGAACGTAACAGCAATCACAAATGGCATTATACACAAATCTAAGCATTCTCAAGGGGTCAGGCTGATTGGGCACTCATTTGGTGGGCTTTTAGCGTTGGAAACAGCTAATAAACTGAGCGAACAAGGAGTTAAAGTAGAATTAATTTTAATCGATAGTTACTTTGAGCAGCACCGACAACAAAAAAGGCATACCACTATAGATGGTGGGGAAATAAGTAGTGATAAACCCTTGCCCACAGGAATTGATAGTTTATTGATGCGTCAGTTAGAAACCTTGGAGCAACGACAAAGCCAGTGGTTACGAGATTATATACCATCAGTCCACTCAGCTGTCACAGTCAAATACGTGTATGCAACTCAATCTAATTTTTGCATAGAGTCGTACCATCGCTACTTTGAAAAGCAACATGATAAAGCTGTCGAATATACAAGTATAAACGCTGGGCATATGGATATATTGAAGTCTGACGATTTGGTTAAGTTAATGCTCGAACAATATCTAGATTAGCAGTTGGTGAGCAGTCAAAGTGGGTGGATAACTACCCACTTCAATCTATAAACCCTCTATATAAGCCGTCTGAAGTGATGGTGAGAACAAACAAAAGTTGGTCTATTATGAAGATAAAACATATTCAACCGATTGCTTTACCTGCAATGATTCTATCGCTATCTGCAGTCGTGCTATTTGTCATGAGCGCTCTCAGTGCAGCAGATGAAGAATCGACACTGAAAGTGAAAGTAAATCATATCTCGACAATACCCATTGAACAAAAAAACCATACGGTCCGTTTTAAGCTGTACGGAGAGCTTCGGCCGAGCGAAATTACGAGCTTATCTACTCGAGTAGCCGGAAATATTGAGTCTTGGTCAAAAGAACTCGTAAAAGGCGGTGTGGTTAAAAAAGGGACGGAGCTGTATAAAATAGAAGATAGTCAATATCAAGCTGAGCTTAAAAATGCAGAAGCTGAGTTGCTCAACGCTAAAGCTAAACTCGAGCAAGAGTTGGGAATGGGAAAGGTAGCTCAAATAGAATTAGAGCGGATCCAATCAGACCAAGAAAATAGTCTGTTCTTGAGAAAACCACAAATTAAAAGTGCTTATGCAGCAGTGAGATCTGCAGAAGCAAGATTATCATCTGCTCAGAAGAATTTAGAGTATACATCAGGTGTTGCACCATTCGACGCGTTAGTCGTTGAGAAGTCAATCGGCACGGGACAGTTTGTAAATCAAGGTACGAGTGTAGCGATATTATATAATATTGAAAGTGCTGAAGTGGAGTTACCTATTGCGCGATTTGATAGCCCATATTTGCCGGAGAACCTTTTAGCAACCGAGGTGGTGGTGAGGTTACCAGGCTCAGATCAGGTAGCTAGAGGTAAATTAATTCGAAGAATTCAGCTGGTTGATACACAAACCAGAGCTTACAAAGTTGTCGCGCAAGTGACAGGGCTGCTAGATAGGCGCAGTAGTAATTCATTTTTACAATTTGGTGACTTTGTCGAAGTGGAGTTTTCTGGGCGTACGCTTGAGCAAGTATATAAAGTGCCAGAAGAACTAATTGAAAATAACCGTATTTGGGTCGCGAACAAAGGTTCGCTCGTATTACGAGAGGTGACCACTTTGCGAAATGAAAATGGTTTTGCAATAGTTAGTAGCGGTATTCAGACAGATGATAAGATAGTCAGTGCATTGCCGGATTACCCCTATACAGGAATGCCTGTTGAAATTGTTGCTGCAAATCTAGCAAAGCTGTGAGGTTATTGTGATGAACAAAGAAAGCTTTAACCACGGCATCATCAATTTTTTTATTAATAATCCTGTAGCTGCAAACTTGTTGATGGTATTTGTCATCATTATAGGTGCAGTTTCTTATCAATCTATAAACAAGCAAATATTCCCCAACATTCAGATTGATACGATAGAAATTAATGTTACTCAGTTTGGCTCCTCTGCAAAAGAACTCGAAGAGAATGTGATAAGTAAAATAGAGTACAGCTTAGTTAGTCTGCCAGATATAAAGCGTATGCGCTCCTGGTCCAATGACAATTCAGGTAGGATTGTGCTTGAAATACTGAAAAATGCGGACCCTGCCAGTGTGTTAGACAAAGTGAAACTTGCAGTCGACGCAACACCAGGCTTTCCCGCTGACTTAGAGCCAATTATCATTAAACTGCGTGAAAACTTACAACCGGTTATCCGCTTGGCTCTCATACAAGACAATGAGGTATCCTCCTTAAGACATTATGCACTTCAAGTACAAAATGAGCTTTTAAATTTAAATAATGTTTCAATAGTGAGTAATAACTTACCAAAAGGGGAAGTCGCGATAGAGGTTAACCCTGTTGCACTGCAGATGTACAAATTGACGATTGAAGATGTCCGGTTAGCACTGCAAAAATACTCAAATAATATGAGTGTGGGAGCCGTGAGGAGTGAAGCTGGTACCATCCCTCTTCGTGTTGAAAATCAGGCATATGATGAAGGAGCATTTGCCAATATCCCGATTAAAACTTTTGAGTCTGGCTTACAAATAAAGCTTGAAGATATAGCCAGTGTCCGAGATGGGGTTATTGAAGGTGTGCATTTATTTTCTTTTTCGGCAAAGCCTGCTGTTGCTTTTGAAGTGATGGCTGCGGAATATCAAGATGCTGTTGCCGTTGCTGACTCGGTGCAACAATATGTGGCGTATAAAAATCAGTATTTACCAAAGGACTTAAAACTTGAGGTGATTATTGACGGTACTGCGTATTTAGATCAGCGCTTGGCGATGATGGAAGAAAATCTGGTCCAAGGTGCTATTCTAGTTATGTTAGTCTTATCTTTGTTCCTAAGCATGAGACTAGCATTTTGGGTGGTTGTGGGCTTGCCGGTGTGTTTTCTTGGTGCAATACTGATAATGCCATTGTTTGGTGTCACTATAAACTTGGTGTCATTATTTGCCTTCATTATGGTGTTAGGATTGATTGTTGATGACGCTATCGTAGTTGGCGAGAGTGTACATGAACAAATAGAGACAATGGGAAATAATAAGCGAGCAGTTGCTCAAGGCGTAAAGAAAGTCGCTAAGCCTGCGGTTTTTGGCGTATTAACGACCATAGCGGTATTTTTTCCTTTCATCTTTAGTGACGGCTCACAAAGTGAGTTATTCAAAGGGGTTTCGATTATCGTAATCTTTTGTCTGCTATTCAGCATTGTTGAGTCTAAGTTGATTCTACCTGCCCATTTAGCCAGCATGCCCTCAAAACAGACTTCTCAAAGTGGATTTAAATATAAGTTGAATCAAGCAATCAGTGGGTTTAGTCAGGGGTGGTTGACTGATCGAGTTGTCTGGAGCATACGACATAAATGGAGCGTGCTATTATTATTTGTTGTTATTTTCGTACTTTCTCTTGCCTTGATAGTATTAGGCCACGTTAAGTCTATACCTGATCCTATGGTCCCAATTGATCAACCAGAGATTACACTTGAACTTAACGATAATGCCTCTGCGTTGGTGGTTAAACAAGCGGCACAAGCCTTTGAAAAAATGCTGAAAGAAGAAGAGCAAAAAACAGTCTCCTTGTTTGGCAAGGGAATGATCAAAGATATTTTGATTGAAAGCGTTGGAGAAACTAGCCTGAAGTTTACTGTTATTCTCGTCGATGAAAACCATAGACCTTATGATACGTTTGCGCTATCTCAGCGCTGGAGAGAGAATATTCCTGATATTGTGGCACTTAAAGCAGTTAGAATTAAAGATGATGTATTAGGCCAGCATAATTTATATGGGGACTTTGGTTATTTCTTTTTTAGTGATGATATTGATGAACTAAATGCAGCCGCAAAACTATTTGCAGCGGAGTTAAAGCAACAAAAAGGATTATATGAAGTTGGCTCTACGATATCCGTCGGGCGAAAAGAGCTATTAATGGAATTAAAGCCATTAGCTCATCAGTTAAATCTAACGCTTGCTGATGTAGCTCTGCAGTTACAGCAAACTCATTATGGCGCAGAGGCTGATAGGTTTAGTCGTTTAGGAGAAGAGATTAGAGTGATGCTTAGGTATCCTCAAGCTAGTCGCACGAGTATCAGCGAGTTACAGTATGTTCGTATTAGACTGAGTTCTGGAGAAGAAGTATTCTTAGGAGATGTGGTTAACTTTAAAGAGACCCAAGCAGTAACAACAATTCGTCGCGAGGCTGGTAAGCGCAGTCTATATGTTTTTGCTTCTATAGATCATCAAGAAGTGAATGCCACAAAAGTTATCAAGCATGTGAATAAGGAAATAATTCCTAAAGTGAGGGCGCAATACCCTTCGATAACCACTGATTTAGGCGGAAAAATAAAGGAAGTCAGCAACGAGAAAGACCAAATGTTGATTTTCACTGTAGCCTCTTTGCTCGCAGTCTATATTCTATTGGCAATACCGTTAAAAAGTTATATTCAGCCGCTGCTGATAATGTCGGTTATCCCATTTTGTGTTGTTGGTGCGATATGGGGACATTGGATTTTTTCGGAGGATTTTAGCTTAGTTTCAAATTTTGGTCTAATCGCGGCGGCGGGTGTTGTTGTCAATGATAGTCTTATACTTGTTGACAGGATTAACGAAAAAGTGCGAAGTAACATTGAGATCATCGAAAGTGCAACACAGGCTGTTCATGAAAGGTTTAGAGCTATCATATTAACTTCATTGACAACGTTTTTTGGGTTGTTACCAATAATGTTTGAAACCAGTGTTCAGGCGAAGTTTGTATCTCCCATGGCAATATCTCTTGGTTTTGCTGTGCTGGTTTCAACAGTAGTGACACTCTTCTTAATTCCAATCCTGTATGTAGTCGGTTATCGCTTGAAACAAAAAGTACGTATGTTTGGTGCAACAAAAGATAATTTGAAAGATCAGCAGGTCCTAGGTAGTTAGGGGTAAGTTTGGTCATGGACACAACTCGATATAAGGTTCTAATGAGCCTTATATCATTTTTTATTTCTACTTTTTTGACCCTTACTTTTCCAAACAAACCCCGCTACAATATTGCGCAATTTGTACTTAGTAAGTGCTTGTTGTCTGCTAAAGCCATTTCAGTATTACGGTGCACAATGAAGTGACCGGATTAAAGACAAGAGTATTGAACTGTACGTATGTTTTTTGACACAAGAAAAAGGATCCTGTGTTCATGCCGTTAAATACAATTATTCTAGCTGCGGGTAAAGGCACTCGCATGCGCTCTAAGTTACCAAAGGTCCTTCATCCTATCGCAGGAAAACCCATGGTACAGCATGTCATCGACAATGCGGTGTCGTTAGGCGCGCAGTCTACCAATTTAGTTTTTGGTCATGGTGCGCAGCAGCTACAAGCCGCGTTATCACATAATGAAGTGAACTGGGTGCATCAAGCTGAGCAGTTGGGTACTGGTCATGCTGTCGCGGTAGCAAAGGAGCATATTGGTGATGACGATAAAGTACTGATCCTCTATGGTGATGTGCCTCTCACAAAGCTGAGCACGCTGCAGCGTTTGCTGGATGTGACGCCTGATAACGGCCTTGCTGTACTCACTGTTGATTTAGTAAACCCGACAGGTTACGGCCGTATGCTGCGAGAAAATGGCAAATTGGTTGGTATTGTCGAACAAAAAGATGCGTCTGCGGAGCAACTTGCTATTACTGAGATCAATACAGGCATAATGGCGGCTAACGGTGGATTATTGAAAAAGTGGCTTGGACAGTTATCGAACAATAACGCACAAGGTGAATATTACCTCACTGATATCGTGGCGATGGCGCACAGCGAAGGGGTAGAAATTACTTCTGCACAACCTGATGATGAGATGGAAGTAGAAGGTGCCAATAACCGGGTACAACTTGCTGCTTTAGAGCGCGCTTATCAAACTTGGCAAGCTGAAACCTTGATGATTAATGGTGCTAGTTTAGCGGATCCTGCTCGCATTGATGTGCGTGGACTTGTAACAACTGGTGAAGATGTTCAGATTGATGTTAACGTGATATTTGAAGGCCATGTTGAAATTGGCGATGATGTCGTCATTGGTCCAAACTGTGTACTTAAAAACTGTAAAATCGGTAATGGCGTTGTGATTAAAGCTAATACGCTTATCGAAGATGCGCTGGTCGCTGATAAGTGCACTTTAGGTCCATTTGCTCGCTTGCGTCCTGGCGCGATAATGGAAGAAGATTCTCATATTGGTAACTTTGTCGAGATGAAGAAATCTCGTTTGGGTAAAGGTTCAAAAGCTAATCACTTGACCTACCTTGGAGATGCTGAAATTGGGGAAAAGGTGAATATTGGTGCCGGAACCATTACGTGTAACTATGACGGTGTGAATAAGTCTAAAACTATTATCGGTGATAATGCCTTTATTGGCTCTAATTCATCACTAGTTGCACCAGTTGAAATTGGTAGTACGGCAACGATTGGCGCAGGTTCAGTGATTACCTCAAGCGTGAAAGATGAGCAATTGGCAGTCGCGCGAGGAAAACAGCGTAACTTGGATGGCTGGCAGCGACCAATTAAAAAGTCTTAAGAATTATTATTATAGGGACAGCTTTAAGTTCCTCTAGACACCAATAAGGCAAGCATGACTTGCCTTATTTCATTCCTTTCTGTTACCACCCATGGTACATTGTATTTTCAATAAAAAAATATTAACAATAATATTACCCGATAAGTGCTATGGAAAATTTATTTCGCCGTGAGGTGTTAGAGCATAAACAGCACCGCTTAGAGGGCACAATTAGCTTAATCCAACCGCCCGTATTTAAGACTCTGGGGTTACTCATTTTAACGGTTGTGATTTTAAGCATCGTGTTTCTATCAAGTGGTAGCTATACCAGAAAGGAAAGAGTATCTGGCGTTATTGAACCCAGTGGTGGACTGCTGCGTGTTGCTGCAATGCAACAGGGGGTGGTGTCTGAGGTATTGGTCAAAGAGGGTGAACAAGTCGCTGCTGGGCAACCTTTGCTGCGAATTGCATCTGCAAAACATAGCACCGAAGCCACTGAGTTGAATCAAGCATTGCTGAATCAATATCGCTTTCAGCAAAAGAACTTACTACAGCAGATAGAGCAACTGCGTGGACAGTACCAGCTTGATATTGAAGAGCTACAGCAACAAGAAACGACCGCAAAAGAAAAGTTAAAAGAACTTGAGAGCCAAGCAAGTACGTTCCAAGAGCGGCTACTACTTAATCAAGATTTAGTATCGCAAATTGCGACCTTAAAAGGCACTGGTTATATTTCTGAACTTGAGCTACAACGTCAAAAAGACACTTTGCTTTCACTCAAGCAACAAGCGTCTTCAATCCGTTCAGAGCGTATTGCGCTTGAGTCACAGCTGAAAAATATTAAAAATCAGTTGGCGAAACTGCCGATTGAACATCAAAACAGAATTTCTCAGCTGCAATCGCAGCAAGCAGATCTACTGATACAAATCTCGTCCATTGAGCAGGAGCGGCTTGGTGAAGTTCGCGCAGCTCAGTCAGGGGTAGTTACGGGATTGCTCGCTAAACTTGGCAAAAATGTTTCCATGGGTCAGCATTTACTGACCTTGATCCCCGAACACAGTGACATGCAGGCAATCGTTTATATACCTACATCAGCGTTTGGCTTTATCAAAGAAGGGCAAGAGACTAAGCTACGCTATCACGCGTTTCCCTACGAAAAATTTGGCATTTACAAAGGAAAGATTGTAGAGCTCAGTAATAGTGTGATCTTGCCTGAGGAAACCAACATGCCAGGTATAATTCAAGAGCCTGCGTACCGTGTTGTTGTTGCGTTGGATGAACAAGCAGTAAAAGCATATGGTAAAGATACAGTCTTGCGTGCAGGTATGACGCTTGATGCGGATATTGTGGTAGAAGAACGCTCTTTATTGCGTTGGCTGTTTGACCCAGTGTTTAGCATCAAAGGCCAGTTATAAGAAGTAAAAGGGTTGATATGGAAATGGAACATGAAGGCGCAGCCAATAAGTTAGAGTTTTGGTCGCGGAAATCTTTACCAGTGATCATCCAATCAGAAGCGGCAGAGTGTGGCCTCGCGAGTCTTGCTATGGTTGCTGGATATCACGGCTATCGCACTGATTTAACTCGCTTAAGGCAGCGTTTTAGTATTTCAATCGAAGGCTGTACGCTGCTCGACATTATGCACTTTGCTGAAAAGCTCCATTTAACTTCAAGGCCTCTGCGAATTGAGCTTGAAGATCTAGATGCGCTGCAAACACCGGCAATTTTACATTGGGACATGAACCATTTTGTGGTGCTTAAGAAGGCCAACGAAAAGCGCATTGTGATCCATGACCCCGCTGGTGGCGAAAAAACCTTTACGATGGAAGAAGCCTCCAAGCATTTTACTGGCGTGGCTTTGGAGTTAACGCCAACCAAAGACTTCGAAAAGAAAGAGCAAAAAGCGAGTCTTAGATTTTCCGATTTTTGGAGCCGTATTACGGGCTTAAAACGCTCGTTGTTACTTATTTTTATGCTTTCCATTTTGCTGCAAGTATTTACGCTAGCAGCACCCTATTATATTCAGCTGGTTATAGATGATGTCATACTCACTGGTGACACCTCACTCTTGACGGTGCTGGCGATTGGGTTCTTTTTAGTACTGCTTTTTGAAATCGCCACCAATGCACTGCGTGGCTTTACCTTGCTGCACTTTGGTAATCAGATGAATATTCAATTGGGGGCGAACCTATTTCACCACTTAGTGCGCTTACCCATCGCCTATTTTGAGAAGCGCCATATGGGGGATGTTGTTTCTCGCTTCGGCTCTCTTCAGCAAGTAAAGCAGCTCCTTACAACTGGGGTCATTGAGGCGATTATTGATGGCTTAATGGCGATTATTACCTTAGCGATGATCTTCTTTTATAGTCCTATGCTATCCGCTGTGGTGTTGGTGGCTGTGATCACTTACGCGATTATCAGAATGGCCATGTATAAGCCATTTCGCAATATCAGTGAGCAAGAAATCATGGCGCGCGCAAAAGAAAATTCCAACTTTATGGAAACGGTACGCGGGATCCAAACGATTAAATTATTTGGCTCAGAAGTAAAGCGAGAAGGACAGTGGCAAAATCGCTACGCTAGTGCGATTAACCACAATATCCGCTTGGGTAATTTTAAAATTGGCTATGACGCGATTAACCGCGCGCTATTTGGTGTTGAGAATATCATTGTGGTTTATTTGGCGGCACACTTGGTGATTGCTGGTGGATTTAGTACCGGTATGCTGTTTGCTTTTATGTCTTACAAGCGTCAGTTTATGGATAAGACCGCAAATCTTATAGAAAAGCTCATTGAGTTTAAGATGTTAGGCCTCCACTTTGACCGTATCGCTGATATTGCTTTAACGGATAAAGAAGAGTTACAACCAGATCAATATCGCAAACTGAATATCGAAGGCAAAATTGAAGTAAAAAATTTGTCGTTCGCATATTCAGACGCAACACCAAATGTTATTGAAAAACTAAACTTAACAATCAATGCGGGCGAGTCAGTAGCAATTACAGGGCCTTCTGGTTGCGGTAAGTCGACGCTACTTAAGTTAATGCTGGGGCTAAATAAACCATCTAATGGTGAAATCTTGGTGGATGGTATATCTCTTAGCCAAATTGGCGCTAGGCAATATCGCCAGCAGATTGCTGCGGTGATGCAAGACGATGAGCTCCTATCCGGTACTGTGGCTGATAATATCGCCTTTTTTGATTCACCAATCAATATGGAAAAAGTGGTGCACTGTGCCCAACTTGCCGCCATTCATGATGATATCAGCGATATGCCAATGGGGTATGACAGCTTGATTGGTGATATGGGGTCGAGCTTATCTGGAGGACAGAAACAGCGGATCATCTTGGCGCGTGCTCTATATAAAGATCCGAAAATACTGTTTATGGATGAAGCAACGAGTCACCTTGATACTGGGCTGGAAGAAGATATTAATGATGCAGTATCTCGGTTGAAGATAACACGTATTATCATCGCGCACCGGAAAGAGACCATTGCTTCAGCGGATAGAGAGATTAAGCTTAAAAAGCCGCAACATCATGAGGATGAAGAGCAGGCTTCGGTATCCGAACAAAAATAAACAAACCGAGCTACATGCTCGATTTGTTTATTTTTGCATTCATAGAGCGTTATGGGATCTGGCAAGTGTGCTCACGGCAAGAATGATTGCGACCCGTCCAGCAATCTCCGAAGCGATCAGTGAGTAAATAGTCAGCTTGCATACGACCACCAGCGATTTGTGGTGTCATATTAGCTGGAATAGATTTACTATCGTTGGAAAGTGCTTTGATGCATTTTTTGTTTAGTGCTAGTTTCATTCGTTTTTCCTTACTAACTTGCGGTTAATAAAAGTCCTTTCTTTCAATCCTTTTTGTACACGCTTTTTTAGCGTGTACAAAAAAGCTAGTACTCAAAAAATTAAATGTCAACAAATCACATAGTTTGTTTTGTTTTTATGTTTTGTGTGTATCAAAGTTTGAGTTTGGCTGAGCAAAAGGTTAACTTACCTGTAGTAAAAACAAAATTTATAAATAGAGTTGAAACAAGGATAAGTATGCTAAAGGCGTTAGATTTAGAAAAAAAAGAACAAATCCTGACTATAGTGGAAAAACTAGCCAAGCAGGTTGAATCAAATCTTGAAGCCGTGAACAGTAACGGTTTGCTTAGTGGTTTAGCTGGGCACTTATTGTTTTTATTTCGAGCTGCAAACTTTAATGATGCTTGGGTCGATGAGGAGAAATTTCATCTGGCGCTAGATAAGCTCCAAAATGAATTGGCAGAGCAAACCCCTGAACTGAGTTCAGGGCTAGCTGGGCAAGCTTGGGTGCTTGAGTATTTTAACCAGTATGACGACGAAGAGTATGATCCTGAGCTGCTGGGGGAGATAGATAACTTCTTTGACACTGCACTCGACTTTTCTCCTTGGACAGGAGAAATTGAAATGGTGTTAGGTCTTGCCGGATATTCTCCTTATATCTCACGTCGTGCAAAAAAGACTCAACAAAGTACTTTATTTGATCGTCTTGTTACGGGGTATGAGTCGGTTGCGGTAGAACTAGATGATCAGCAGGTTGCTTGGTCTCAGCCTAAGCAATCGGTATACCGATTCGATAAAGAAGATACAGAAAGTCACGAATTTAATTTAGGTCTGGCACATGGTGTCCCAGGCATTATCGCGGCTCTTATTCCTGCGCTTCAGGACGAAAAAGTAAAGCTGCGAGCGCAAAAACTGGTTGTTGCGGGTTGTGATTGGCTACTTGAACAGCAGAGTCATGCAGCTGATAGGCTCGCTTGTTTTGGCTCATGTGCAGGAGACGAACACCACTCTCGGTTAGGTTGGTGCTATGGCGACTTAACGATTGCGTTAACACTTGCAAGAGCTGGGCATGCGTTGGATAAATCGAGTTATGTTGAACAAGCATTAAATATTGCTTTGTTCAACGTCGACAGAGATGCAAAACAGGGTCATATCAACGACGCTGGACTTTGCCATGGTTTTTTTGGGTTAGTAACTGTGTATCAGTTGCTTAATAAGGTTATGCCTCACCCTAAGCTACAACAAGCGGCTTTAACCTGGCTTGATTATGGCCTAAGTCAGTATCAAGAACATGGGCTTAAAGCACTCTATTCATACAATGGCCTTGATAAGGTTCATCAAGAGGATTGCAGCTTTCTGATGGGCTTTGCTGGTATCGGTTTAGCACTTCTAGGTGTGCTAGATGACAATCTTGATTGGACAGACTGCCTACTAATGAGTTAAGGAATATTATGTCAGCCAAAATAACAATAAGCTCCTTTTTTGTAATAAGGACTCCAAAGCTGCCAATTGAGACCTTGTTCAATCAACAAGATAGTAATGCGATGTTAAGTGCCTGGCTTGCTACGCCAGGAGTAATAGAAGCGCTCTACGTTGCAAGCCCATCACTGCTTGAGCGGCTGGAGCAATGGCGTGAAAAGCCAGACTCTAAGCAAGGCAAAAAAGTGGCATTGGCGCTTTTAAGATACCTAATTCGAATGTCTTCTCGGCCTACGCCGTTCGGTCTATTTTCTGGTATTCATACTGGTAAAGTAGGTTCAGAAACTCGTCTGGTTAGTGATAGCGCAGAAAATGATTCGCGTAAAACTCGATTAGATATGTTTCTGTTGTCTGCAATTCGCTCTCATTTAGCAGAAACTGAAGCAAAATCAGATAATTTGTCTTATTTACCTAATCCATCTCATTACTTTATAGCAGATCAGTGCCGCTACATTGAAACTTACCTCTCTGATGACACCATGCAGTATCGCCTGAGTGCCGTTGATAGTGATGAGTACTTCATCACTATGCTGGAGCTGGCGAAACAGAAGCTAAGTTTTTCTCAGCTCATTGAGCAATTTTGTCTGCGCTATAGCGAAGCAGAATATGAGGAAGTTAGTGCATACCTTGAAGAACTCATTAGTGAAGGGGTATTAATTCCCGATATTCCGCTACCACTTACAGGTGAAAGCCCCGACATTGCGTTGATTAAAGCGTTGAAAAACGTTGCGCCTGTAGAAGTTTACGCCAAGTTGGAGCAAGCGATCCATGATCTTGCGGTGATAGATAAAGCGGGAGAGGCAAAGCCTGAGCAATACCAAGCCATTTTTAAATACCTTTCTGAGCTACCGGTTAAGGTTCAAGAAAACAAGCTTTTCCAATCAGATACCTACCGCACTTTTTTACATTGTGAGATGTCACAGCAAGAAGTTGCAAGGGTGAATAAACAACTGCAATTGATTGCGAGCTTAAATCGCAGCGCTAAGCATAACCCACTTGAAAACTTTATTAATAAGTTCAACATGCGGTTTGAAGGTCAATTTGTACCTTTGGATATGGTGTTGGATGATGAGTCGGGTATTAGTGTCTCCACTGAAACTGGCTATGATGCCCCGCTAGTAGGTGGTTTACAGTTGGGTCGAGCGAGTCGCGGACAAGCTAGCGCCCCTGAATATACCGAACTGGATCGCATTATTGAGCAGGCTGTGACATTGCCAAGTAATTTAGGCAAAAGCTGTGTGGTCCTGACCAGTAGCGAATTGAAGCAAAAAGTTAAGGATAAAGTAGAGCTTAACTTGCCACGTTCAATGGCAGTGATGTTGAGTTTATTTGAGGACGAAAAGTCTAATCCTGTGTTCAAGTTCAATGGCTGTTATGGACCGTCGGCAGCTAATCTTTTGGGTCGTTTTTGCCACCTTGATGAAACATTAAAAGAATCGGTTATTCATCATTTAGAGCAAGAACATAGTCACAGTGAAGAGGTTATCTTCGCAGAAATTGTACATATGCCAGAGGGAAGGCCTGGTAACGTGATTGCGAGGCCACATTTGCGGCAGTACGAAATCGTTTTTATGGCAGACAGTTCACTAGACCTTGAATACCAGATCCCACTAAGTGATCTGTATGTTTGGGTCGAAAGCCAGCAGGTAAAACTCTGGAGTAAGCGACTCAATAAACGCATTATTCCGCGTTTGTCGAGTGCTCATAACTTCTCTGCAAGAAGTTTAAGCGCGTATAAATTCCTTTGTATGTTGCAGCATCAAGAAAGTGAAACACCCAAGTTCTCATTGCCTTCGAGTCTAAGTAGAGCAACTTATGTACCTCGCATTATGCTAGATAACCTGATCTTGAATGAGAAGACATGGCGTATTGAACGTAAGGAGTTAGAGGGGTTGCTAGTTAATCAGCGTGTTCAAGCTAATAAACTTGAACAGCTGAAAGAAAAGTACTTATTGGACGAATGGGTGTGCTTTGCTGCAGGAGATAATATTCTCACCCTGAACTTAAGCCAAAGTGCGATGCTTGAAATTTTATTGATGGAAACCAAAGGTAGAAAAACAGTTGAGCTTAATGAAGTATTGAACTCTCAATTCTCATCTCGGGTAATGGATGCAAAAGGGCAACATTATGCTAATGAAATCATTGTCCCTTTACTTAATGAAAATGCGACTCCTCATACGCACTTTGCAGAAAAGCCACTAGAAAATATTACCGCTACACCAATCTCTCGGCGTTTCAGTGCGGGTTCCGAGTGGCTTAGTTTAAAAATATATTCAGGTAATACCATTGTTGAGCAGCTACTTTATGAGCAGTTATTGCCGCTTATTGAGGAAAATAGTGAATTGTTTGATAAGTGGTTCTTTATTCGCTATGGCGATCCGGATTGGCATCTACGCTTACGCTTCCAAGGCAAGCCAGCAGTGCTTTGTGGAGAGTTATTGCCAAAACTCAATCAGCTATTGTCACCTATGATAGAGAGCTCTCAGCTGCATAAAGTTGAATTAATGACTTATGAGCGAGAAGTAGAGCGCTACGGCGGTCCGCAATCGATGACTTTGATCGAAAGCTTGTTTATGTTTGACAGTGAGCTAATTGCGAAAAGTTGTCAACTAGTTGAAGCGTTCGGTGAAGATGTCCGTTGGCGTATCGCATTGGCTTGTACTAACCGTTTGCTGACGCTATTTGATTATGATGCGGAACGAAAGCTATCACTGATCTCTTCATTACGCGCGGGGTTTGGTAAAGAATTCAATGAGAGTAGCGCGCTTAGAAAGCAGCTCGGTAATCGTTATCGCGATCACCAAACGCAGCTCGATGATGACTTTACGAAGCTTAATATTGCGAGCCTAGCGCAATGTGATGAGACGCAACAAGCGATGTTGGCGCTTTTAGAGGCGTGGCAGAAGCAGGCAGAGCCAGTGGTGAAGGAAATTTTGACACTAGAAAAGTCAGGTTCACTTAATTTGAGTATACAATCATTACTCGGCTCTCTTTTGCATATGCATAACAACCGTATGTTTAAAGCTTATGGTCGAGAACAGGAATTTGTTATTCATGATATGTTGAGACGAAAGTACTTCTCTGAATCTAAAGTTTCTTAGATAATGAAAAGGTTGGCTTGGTTGCCAACCTTTTTCATTTATGAGTTATGCTGACACTTTATTTTGCATTTTCTCACCAACAAGTTTTGGTAATACTCGCTCAATGAACTGTTGAAGTGGCTTAACGTGCGCTTCTACGTCAGTCCAGTCCGCTTCTAAGTCCTCAATAATATGATGAGTCTCTATTACTTCACCCTGATAGCAAAGTTCAATGATAGGGTGTAGGAATTTACTTAACTCCGCATCAGTCGCGTTGTCTTTATGCACTCGAACCTGATTGAACGGGTCGCCTTCAATTGGTGCACCAAAGTCTAATGCTATCTGCAAATGATAGTGATCACCTAGGTGAGCATGGAGGTACGGACTCGGCAAGTGCTTATAATACTGTGCCATACCGCTCTTTGATACCGTAACTGCATCCACCATGAAGCCGTGCTGTTGCCATAGCGCGCTTGTCTCATTGATACGGTTCAGGATTGCACTGCCGATAGCTTCTGGCGTACCTAAGTGTTGGTCGCATGCAAGCGTAGTATCATGATGCTTTTGTTTTAGCATCTCGACTAAGGCGCGGCTATTGTATCTAAAGCCGTGAATAAAGCCTGAGGTCGACTTTCGATATTTGGTGGATTGTGTCAGCGTGCCGGCAAAATAAAGGCCTTTTACATTGATGGATTCAAAGCTGCAATCTAGAGATGGGAAGCGGCCTTCAATCATGAGATCAGGTTTTGCACTATCGGTAAAAATACTGCTGTCCATGGCAAATCCAGTACAACAAATGATCTCGTCATACTCTATGGTTTCTTGCTCACCATTAGCATGAGCATAACTAAAGTGCACGATAAAACGGTTGTCTTGTTTCTCAATACGCTTAATGTCGGCGTCTAAGATGGCGTTTTGCGACTTCAGTTGATAAGTATCTAGAATATTGTTGTTTACTGCACGTAGGTCGCCAACATAGTGGGTCTTCCATGCCATATCTAAAGGATTTGGACTACAAACGTGAATTAGGCTGGTGGCAGGGATAAGGTGATCAGCCGTTTCGAAAGCTGAGTTTCCTTTACCGATAACAAGTACGCGTTTGTTTTCATATGGTGCCAAATCAATATTTAAGTCTGAGTATTGTGTAACTAGCTCTATTCCTTCGATCTTCGGAACATAAGGTTTAGGGACACCTGTGCTGACGATGACGCGGGCTGCTGTATATTGTTCATTATGAGTTGTGGTTACAACGAAGTGATCGGCAATCTTTTCGACGGACTTAACACGCTGGTTATAAGCAACATTTAGCTGATTTTGGTCAACATAATGGTTGAGGTATTTGACTAAGTTATCAGCACTTGGGAAAAAGTCGCGGTCAAAACTGGAAAAGTTGAGGCTGTAGTCATCAGTTAAAATGGAGTTCCAATCGTGTCTTAAGTTGAATTCAGGGTTTGTTGAGCCGGTAAATACTTTATTAATTGAAATTAGTTTCCGGTGAATTGGGAATGTTTCAAAAAAACATCCTGCGCGCTGACCTGACTCCAACATGAGGTAGGACAAGCCACTTTGTTTTAGGTGGTAAGCGGTTTGGACTCCTGCTGGGCCTGCGCCAATAATAAGATAATCAAGCATGTTCGTTGTTCCTTGTTGGTGTTGGTGCTGCAACAACTACTCTAGACAGGGTAACGTTCCCCGCTTTCCCTATTGCAGTTATGATATTAATTTGTTGTATAATTGTTGTTTTAAAATGTGTATTAATTGTGTATTCGCAATGTTTTTTTACCAATTAGGGAGCGACAGGTTTACCTTAAGTACGCAACCTACGCATGAGGATTTATACTGAGTGAGACACAATCAATGGAAATAAAAATGATGAAAAAGTTCGGACTTGCCATATTGGTAGTATTCAGTACGCTATCTTGGGCTAATGAAAAATTAAGTGAAGAACTCTCGGTGTTTACACCTTATTTTGGTACTTGGCAATCGGACTTTGACGTGCCTTCAGATAAACCAAAGATGCAGGATGTAAGTCACTGGGAACGAGCTTTAAATGGCACAGCCATTCGTACCTTACATTCAATCAACGATGGCATGTACGGCGGCGAGTCATTAATTTTCTGGGATAAAAGTAAAAACAGCCTAGTGTTTTACTATTTTACGACGGCAGGGTTTTACACCCAAGGAACGATGGAAGTCCTTAGCCAGACCGAGTTTGTGGCTTACGAAGATGTCATTAATAATAAAGATGGCATTACAAAGGTGAAATCAACCAGTAAATTTGAGAGTGGTCAATTTACGGTGTCGACGCAATATATGAAAAACGGCGAGTGGACTCAACCTGAGTCGCGTGTTTACACGAAAAGTGAGAAAGAGGTTAAATTTAAGTAAGCCTTAAAGTGCCTCCTTGGAGGCACCGAACTGTGTTATTTGCTCTCAATTAGTAAATATCAGGGCAAGTATGGCGACCACACGTATTGGCAACACAATGCGTTAGCCTGTCTTGGCTGAAACGAAGCGCACCGCCTGCAACCTGTGGAGTCATTACGGCAGGTACAGTTTGCTTGTCAGCTGATAGGGCTTTGATTTTCTTCTTGTTTAACGATAATTTCATTTCAGTATTCCTTCTAAATTATAGGCTCTGATTGAGCTCATTATGTCGTAGTTATGTCATCTGATTTATTCTTAAATGAACAAAAAAGCAACATAACAACCAAGCTAAAACATATTGCTTACTTTTTCAATATTTTGCTATTAGTTACATTTTTTCAACGTTCTTTTGCGTCTGATAATGGTGATAGAGATGCTAAGCACTAAGTGGGCTTAGCATCACATGTCGATCTTATTCGTTATTTTTTCTCTAAACTCAAAGCTCGTCCTTTGCGGCCGGAGTTTGGCTGCGCTGCTCTAAGCGCCTGTACTTGATTAAGTGAGGTATTGAAGGGCACCCAGTTGCCGTTTTCAAGCTGTGCTTCGATAACAAAACCCGGGATGGCACTAAAAGCGTCGAGTTTTGCTTCAGATAGCTGTTTTGCGGCGACGACAGGGATGCGAAACTCAATTCCGGCTTGTGCTAATTTAGGCAGCTCTTGAAGGCCCAAAATAGCCACGAATCGTTGCCAATCAGCCTCACGTTGCGCCTGTAGCTTAGCCGTAAAATATCCGCTAGACTGGCTGTATATACGACCTGCTTGGTACGGTAATTCCCACTCGGCATGGTGCCATGCTCGCTCTGCAAGGGCCAATAGCCGTGGATAAAGCATGTATTCGGCTTGTGTATCACTGCGCAGCATTTCACTCCATAAGTGCCCTTGTAGCCCGGCAAACTTAACCCCTTTGTTTAGTGATGAGTCGCTGTCGTTAGCTATGTAGGCGTGGTGATTGGTATTTTTCCAGATCTCTGCATGCGCAGGGAGGTTGTCTGGCATAAATTCAAACATCTTTTTGCTTTCGATAGCGCGACTTGCCCAGTGATTACCACGCTCTTCTGGGTGAGATTGATATGGAAAGTCAAAGTAGGTTACATCAGGGCTAGACAAGACAACCTGCCAGCCCTGATTGGCGAAGCGATGCGCGACGGCGTGCCCGTTTTCGCTTAATGTCGCCCAAGCATTGCTCTGTACGTTTGCTGGCATATTTGCAGCACGTACATCACCTAAACCGTCGCTCCACCCTGCAACCTGTATTCCTTTTTTATCAAGTAACTTTGCGATCCGCTCAATGAAGTAACCGTTAAAGTTGGTAAAATCTTTCACGCTTGCCTGCAATTTTTTACAAGCCGGCGACTCTAGCCAAGCACCTGCGGTTTCATCTGCACCTATATGGTAAGTGTTGAGTGGTACACCTGCACGGTCATGCAGCACTTTTACTTCGCTTAATACTTTGTCGATAAAGGTGTAAGTGTTTGCAATACAGACATTTAGCGTGTTGTCGTTGTAATGTTGAATGGAGCTATAACGCGTCTTGTCAGCAGCTTCTACTAACCGGTACTGCTGTGCATCCTCTGGTTTGCCTTGTGCCGTCAGCTTTTTATATCGCGCCTCCATGGCGATGATTGCAGCACGTGAGTGACCAGGCATATCTAATGAGGGTAACACCTCGATATGATGCGCCTTGGCATAGCGCAGGATCTCAATATAATCCTCTGCAGAGTAAAAGCCATTCACTTGCGCGTTTTTATCATTCCCTGCGCCTAATTGCGGCAATAGGCAGCGAGTTTCGGTCAAATCAAAGCAGCGATAAGCGCCGATAGAGGTGAGTTCATCAAGACCGTCGATGGCTAAGCGCCAGCCTTCATCATCCGCTAAATGAAGGTGCAGTTTATTTAGCTTGTACGCTGCCATCTGTTCAATGGTTTGTAAAATAAAGGCTTTGGAGCGGAAGTTGCGGGCAACATCGACGTGTAAACCACGAAAGTCATACCTTGGTGTATCAATAATATCCACCATGGGAATACTCAAATCATTGATATCCAACAGTCCTGCAAGGCTTTGTAGCGCATAAAATGCAGCGGCGCTGTTATTGGCTTGGATTGAGATGTTATTTTTGCCGACCGTCAGTTGATAATGTGGACTTGATTGTTTATTTGGCTTTACAGCGACATTAACTACAAGTCCGTCCTTGGTGCTTTTTACCCCGAGGGTATTGAGTCGCTGTTGTGCCATGGCGATAGCATCAGCTGAAACGCCTGAAAGTTGCAGATTAATACCGGCTGCTAGATTGAGTCGTTTATCGGACAGCACTGTCAGTTGTTTGGGCTTTGGTATCAGCCCAATTGCAGCATCAAGAGTTGGCTTCACTTGATGTTGATATAAGTATTCGCTGCCCATCCACTGCGTGTCATCTTTACTGCTGATTTGCAGCTGGTTGAGCGTAACAAATGGCGTCAAATAAGGTTGCAGCTCAAGTCCTGTGTCTTTATCGCGCTGGGTTTGCGTGCTTTTGATCACTTGTGGGGTGAGCTTAAGCTGCGCGTCCGTTACAACATAATTTGGCATAAACTCCGAGCGTGTAACCTGAGAGTCCTTGGTATAAAAGCGCACGGTAGTGGGAGTACTTGAAAACCCACTAAACCCTGCTGCAGGCGTGATTTTGTGAATATCACCATTGATATGGGTGATGGCAAAGTTATCGCCCTCAACATGGTAAATCGGCATCAGTTGGCTAAAAAAGATAGCAAAGTCATTATTTGCCTTGGTATTTTCTGTAGCTACGCTAAAGCTCAGCTCTGAGTAATAACACTTTTGTTGTGCCTTGGGGTAGGTGCTCGGCTTGCTATCAAGCAAGGTGTACTTTACATCAAGATTTTGGCCTAACCAGTTTACTGCGGTTTGGTCGAGCGCATAAAGGGGTGACGACACCCCAAAAAGTAGGGCCATAAGCCGATTAAACTTCATTGGCTAGTTCCTTGTTATCATGGTTAATTTTATTGTGTTGAAACAATCCGTATGCCTCTAAAAGTGGCGCGTGATTTAAGGTGCTTGGAATGACACGAACGGATTGATATAAAGCATTGCCAAGCAACTGCTGCATCTTGGCTTCAAGTGCGGCGTTAAAATAGTCATATGAATGCGTCACGGAGCCGCCTAGTACAATGACATCTGGGTTCAGCACCATGACTACTTGCGCGAGTGCATGACCAACGTGACCGCCAAAAGTCTCAAATTGTTGTAGTGCAAATGGGTCGCCACTGCCTGCTTGTTCGGCCAACCATCTCCCTTCAATTCCTTGTCGCCCAAAGAATTGTCCTGAAGCATAATCTTCAATAATTCCATCAAGATAGCTTAAGTTGCCTAGCTCTCCTGCAGCACTATGGTTACCCGTATATAAATTACCGTTAAACACAAAACCGGCACCAATGCCTGTGCCAAGGCATACGCCAATTAGGTTGTTGGCATGGTGGCCACCATATAAGTATTCACCAAATGCAAAGCAGTTTGCGTCATTATGGACAACAACGGGCAAAGAAAAGTGCTGTTCTAACAATCCCTTCAGAGGCACATTTTGCCAATGAGGAATATTTTGTGTTGTCAGCACGGTGCCGCTGCACACATCCAGTGTGCTTGGTACGCCAATCGCAATACCAGTTGTTTCGGTCGTTAGGTTTTCTTCAATTAAACGGATAACAAAGGCATTAACTTGGTCTAAGTTGGCCTGACTAGGCACCGCATATTGGCGTACCTGCTCGACCTGAGTGTGCGTAACCGAAGCCGCAAGCGCTTTGGTGCCTCCCAAGTCAATACATAACAAAGAGTGATTCATCGTAATTTAACTATTTTCATTTAGAGGTTGAGACAGCGTCTTTTGACTATTGCCAAAAGTTTTATTTTTAATCAAAGGGTTAGCCCATACGCCAACACTCAGAATATAGCTAAGTGGCAGTAGTAACAGCAGGGCAGCAAGTTGTAAGTTGTTACTCAATTCAGCCGCAAAACCTATGATGGGAGACATAAAAGCACCGCCAATGATCCCAGTACATAAAATCCCTGTGATTGCGCCATGGCCGGTTTTGAATGAATTTAATGCCAGAGCAAAGATGACCGACCACATAATGGAGAGGAAGAATCCCACCATTGGAAAAGCAATAAGCGCTACGGTAGTGCTACCGAATAATGCACTTAGCAGTGCGATAGCGGCGCCAGAGCTGAATAAAATCAAAAGCTTTTGTGCATCAATAAGTTTAAGTAGTGCCAGTCCAAGTAAACAGCCTAAGGTTAGGCATAACCAGAATTCGCTCACCACTTTTGCGCCTTCGGTGGCTGGGTCTAGGTCATGATATTGCTGCAAAAACACGGAAATAAGGTTCGCGACACCTTGTTCTAGCGCAACATAAGCGGCGATGGCGGCAAAAAATTTCAATACGGTTTTATCTTTAAAAAAACCGATACTTTGTGACCAGCTCAGCTGCTGCTTTTTCTGCTCGGGTACCGCGCTAAATGGCGTAAATTGCGAGAGCAATAGCATCACGACGCTTAGGATAGCGAATACCGCATAGATACTTAGCCAAGCTTTGTCTGCTGGGATAACACCAGAAAGTGCCCCGCCAAATCCCTCTGCGGTGGTGACTTGAGACTGTAGTTTGCTATACACCAGAGGCGCGAGTGTTGCGGCAGCACCAAACATCAACTGCGCAAACACCGAAAGCACGGCAAAGTGTTCTGAACCACCGCTAGCGCGTAATAGTGGATTGATAGCCACTTGCAGTAGTGCCATGGCACAGCCGAGCATAAACAACGCAACCATGGCAATGGCAAACGTTGGCATTAGCACAAAGGTCGTTGCGCCAATTGCAGCAAGGGTAAATGCGAGCTGCATAACGGTTTTTTCTCCAAAACGCTGAACTAGCAGTCCCGCCGGAATAGACATCACACCATACGCGATAAAAAAGGCGAACGGGAAAAACCCCGCGAGCGATAGGCCTATGCTGTAACTTTCTATTAGTGCTGGAAAAATCGCGCCTAAAATATTGGTGATAAAGGACACCGTAAAAAAGGTTGCCAATACTAAGGCAATCACTAGGTAGCTTTTTCTCATGTTGTATTTCCACCTTCATTAGAGAGCAGGTGATGGCGTGGCGATCTCGCTTGTGGGCAGACAAACAAAAAGATCAAGGGGAATCTCACCACCACCCGCAATTGGGTTATGCGCGGAATGCTTGTGCTCGCTGTATTTGTTCCAGTGCAGTTGTATGGGCAGTAAAATGCTCATCACTAAGCTTCGTTAGATAGGCCTTGGCCGCCTGTTCGATATGCTGTGGTGCTTGATCAAAGGGCATTTGGCAGGTGCTATCGCGATGATCCATGCCGCCAAGTAAGCAATACCAACTGGGACGAATATAGGGAGAGTACATCCTGTGTTGGTTGAGCCAAGCATCAAAATCACCACCGCTACGCCAGTGTGTGAGCAGCTCATCGAGCTCGCTTAAGCTCAGTGCCGCGACTTTTGCATCATGCCAATACTGCGTATCTGCGCGCTTGCTGGTGGCGTAATGTGCCAGAACATACTCTTTAATACCGAGCACCAGATCTGACAGTTGTTGATTGATGGCTTGTACCTCGAGCTGTTGTGAAAGCAGCCTATTCAATAACTCAATGCTATAACCTGTGACCATCAGCGCGGTGGCTTCGAGTGGTTCAATAAAGTTCTGCGCGAGACCAATAGCAAACACATTGCCTTCAACACTGCGTGTCATCATGCCCACTTTCATGGTGAGGTGTTTGGCTTGCCCTTTATCGAGTTGCGCGGCTTGACGCAGCTGAGCCTCAGCCTCTTCGGTGGTGGTATGTGCGCTGCTGTACACGTAACCATGTCCGGTTCTGCCTTGTAGCGGGATCTGCCAGCGCCAGCCGCACGGCATCGCGATAGCTGAAGTGCTTGAAGGTAGCGGGTTTATTTTATCGCCGGCAATCGCGACAGCTGAATCATTGAGTAACTGATCTGCAAAGGAAATAAAGGGCACTTCGAGTGTTTTCTCTATCAGCAGGGCGTTAAACCCTGAGGCGTCGACGTAAAAGTCGCTTTTCACCTGTGCACCCGACTCAAGTGTCAGTGCAATAATTTCTTTGGCGTGATGTTGTACGCTACTCACCGTACTTTGAATATGCATTACGCCTCGCGCTAGGCTAAATGCCCTTAACCAATCTGCAAGCTTTTGCGCATCAAAATGATAGCCGTACTCAAGCGCCCTTGGTAATGGACGCTGTGGCAGTGGTGCTTGTTGCTTGTCGGCAAGTACTGCGGCTAAAAAGTAATGTTCGGGCTTATCTATATATTCGCTACCACGACGTCTGGCGTTGGCGTTGACAAAGTAGACTTCCGCTGTTTTTGCATCCATTTCAGAGAAGAAGGGATGGAAATAGCTGCCATTGTCGCCATTCCAGTTATCAAAATAGATCCCGGTTTTATAGCTTGCTTGGCATGCGGGCATCCAATCGCGTTCTTTCACACCAAGACTTTGCATAAAAAGCTGCAAATGTGGCGTTGAGCCTTCGCCAACGCCAATTCTGCCAATACTCGATGACTCAATCACCGTAATTGATAAATTGGGTTGATGCTTTGCAAGGTAGGCTGCGCACATCCAACCGGCTGTACCGCCACCAAGGATGGTGAGTGACTGTATTGTTTTCATAGGCAAATGAGTTTTCATAGGCAAATGACCCCAGCCGTAAGCGACTGGGGCTCCGAGGTTAGAACTTATAGCTGACGCCAAGGTAATAACGCGTACCAAATTCAATGGTGTTCTGCGTTAAGTTGTAGTTGGTGTCGTAAGATTGAATAACCTCATTGGTCAGGTTTACACCCTCTAAGCTGACATCCAGATTTTCCATTGCATGCCACACCAACGATGCATCCCATTGTTGGTAGCTATCATTGCGCACCGCTTGTGCTGCACCGACGCCAATCCATTCACTACGCCAGTTATAAGCGATACGTGCACTGAACTGCTCGTTTTCGAAAAATAGCGAGCCATTGAATGAGTTTTCAGATACTCCCGGCACCATTTCTTTTGCATTATCTGGTGTGGTGGTTTCACTATCCACGTAGGTGTAGTTAGTAATAAAGCCGAAGCCATTATCAAAGCTATGTTGAAGCTGCAGTTCTATCCCTGTTACGTCACCGTCTCCGTTACTACGTGGGCGTGTGACTCGGCATTGATCATACTTAGAAGGGTCGGTACCGCATCCGTCTACATATTCAATCGCTTCGGTAGAAAAGACAACGTTGTCAATTTTCTTCACAAAAACGGCTGCTGAGAGCAAGGAAGCTTCGGTAAAGTAATATTCGACGCCAATATCAGCTTGATCTGCTTCGTATGGTTTAAGGTTCGGGTTACCACCGGTGGCAGAACCAAAGTTAGCATCAATCGCTAGACCTGGTTTTAAGTCGTTATAATTAACTCGAGACATAACGCTAGAGGCGGCCGCACGGATGATAATGTCGTCGCTGTAGTCATAAGCGAAGTTGATGCTCGGTAGCCAGTTGTCGTAGTCAACCGTTTCATCGAACACCGTGTTATCAACATAACCGCTGGACTGCTGTTCTGTATCCACATAGCGTAAGCCGATATTACCGCGGAAGTTTTCACCGCTGAATTCACTTTGCACATAGATAGCGAGCATATCTTCTTCGACATTGTAGGTTTTACCAAAATCTTGCTGCTCGATTAATTCACCCGCCTCATACTTGCCAGTGATAAAATTCCACCACTTATCTTCATTTAGCTTGGCGTATGAATTAAGAATATGTCCGCCCGTTTGCGAATGAAGATTGGTAAAAATACCATCACTCCAGTTAGCTAAGCTATTACCATCAGGGACAAAACCAACAACATCCGCTGGATTTCTTTGTATTGCGATACGTGCAAATTCGTTTTTATTAACCTTCACACCCGCTTTGATGTTCTTGAAGTAATCATGCTCTAGCATCCACTTGATATCGGCTTGCGCATAACTTACCTCATGTTCTTGAATCGTAGTTTGGAAGTTTGATTCATGAGCAAATTTGAGCTGTGAGGCATCGGTTGGGTCTAGCGAATCAAACCAAATTTGATAAGGGCCGGATGCATCGTAAGTAAAGCCGCCATCAGTACTATTTTGACCGTTAGGGAAGGCTGGATCGCCAATTTTTCCACCCTCATCTGTTGCCGGGATCCACCAACTTGAGGAGCCAAACTGTGTACCACCATCAGATGTTGATCGACCAATAACACCGCTAATCTCGAAAGTTTCACCGACGTATTTACCACTGAAGTTTAAAGCATCGACTTCCATATTTACGGCGTTACGAACAGTAGGGTTGTATATGATGTTCGCGTAAGCTGGCAAAATACGCGCACGCTGTGTACCGCCTGCAGCGTTGTTTTGTACATCAACAGCACCTGCACCACGGGCACTTACGGTAAGAAAGTTATGGTTTACATGTGGATTGTCAAACTCAAAGCGAAAGTAGTCTACCGCAAATTCGGTGTTATCGCTTGGTGCAAATTGCGCGGTAAGTTGCGCGCTGGTGCGCTCGCGCTCAGCTCTGAATGCTTGTGAGCCGATAGCCCAAGCGCCCACTGTAGATGCTTGTCCCGTGTCTTGATCCGCCGCAAAATATTCATAGTAGCCACCAATGGATTCAATAACGTGACGGCCTGAAGTCAGGTTCTCAATAGAGTATGCTGCGAGCACACCAAATTTTTCATCGTCACTTTTCCAGCTACCTAAAAATGAGCCACTTATATCATTTTCATCATACAAGGTAGATCGGCCCATTTCTGCTGACACCATGTAAGTGTGTGCATCTAAGTCCAGTGGCTTACGCGTGACAAGATTCACTGTACCACCCAGCGCACCTTCTTCAAGGTTTGCTTCAGGCGTTTTGTAGACGTTCACTGCCGAAACTTGCTCTGCTGATAACAGCTCCATGTTAAAAGTACGCGTCGATGGACCCAAATCATACCAATCGGTACTGGCAACGGATTGGCCATTTAATAAAATACGCGATTGCTCGGGCGCGGTACCACGGATAGTAACACCACTTACTTCACCATGTTGGCGGTCGACCGTGACCCCAGAAATACGCTGTAGCGCATCACCAATGTTTTTGTCGGGAAACTTACCAATATCTTCCGAGGTGATAGCATCAACAATACCATCTGCAAAGCGCTTGGTGTTCATTGAAGCTTCAAGCGAGCGGCGAATGCCTCTTACTTCAATTACTTCGACTTTTTCTGTTGCGCTTTGTTCTTCGGCTAATGCTGATGGTGCAGCGGTGAGTAAAAGGGGGGATAAGATACTTGCTGTCACGATGGCGGCAAGTTTATTCAATTTAAATTGCTTCAACTTAGTTGTTTTCATTGTTCTGCCCATTGTTCCTATTTGTTGTTGGCAGAAGCTAGGGTATCGCCTTGAGTGTTTTTTAAGCGGTATATTTCTATCTACTAATGATACTTTTCACGCTTAAATGAGCGTAATTTGACAAAAATACTTCACTGCACTTCAGGCTGTCGCTATATTTCGATAGATTAATATTGTTTAGTGATTGAATTTGCATGGTGTGCAACTAAGTGTAACGAGTAGTTGTTTTAAAGTTTATAACATGCCGATTTTAAATAAGTTTATTAATGTAAAAGGAAATTGCTATGCGAGCGATGTACGAGAAAGTACTACCATCTCCTGGATGTTCATGGCGTTATTGCCTGTATCAATTACCCGAAATTCCCTTTAATTGGCACTATCATCCGGAATATGAGATCTGTTTGACGCTCAACAGTGTCGGTGTATGTCATGTGGGTGACCATATTGCCCCTTACGAAGACTTAGATTTGGTGATCCTAGGCCCTGACTTACCACATACTTGGCAGTCAAAACCGAATCCGGATCACTCCGCTCACGTTGTCCATGTTGCACAAATACCCGCACACTGGTTGGAATCTTTAGTGGCTCAGCATCCTGAATTACATGGCTTATCTGAATTGTTAAATGCAGCGCGCCGTGGCGTCAAATTTCCTGTGGAAGTCGCAAGGCAAGCGAAAAAGTGGTTTGAGCAAATCGCGGATGCCGAGCCGTTAATGCGCTTTGTGCTTTTGCTTGAAATGTTAACGCGGATGACGACATCGAATTATCAACATTTAGCCAGTAGTGGCTTTCGCTTTGACGCCCGCCATGACCCCGCGAAAGACAAGTTCGACCGAGTTATTGCCTATATCTATGATAATTACACCGACAAATTAAGCGCCGATGAGCTTGCACAGCAAGTGCACATGAGCACCAATCACTTTCATCGTTTCTTTAAAAAGCGCACGGAGCGAACTGTGACGGAGTTTATCAATCAACTGCGTATTGCCAAGGCCTGTAAACTATTAATTAGCTCAGCCTCTCCTATTAGTGTGATATCGGATCAATGTGGTTTTAATAATATTTCTAATTTTAATCGTCGTTTTCAAGCGTTGAAGGCGTGTACGCCCAGTGAGTTTCGTGCACGGCTGCACCAAAAGGCATTGTATTGATCTGAACGTGGGCCTGTTTATTGTGCGTTTTAATCAAAACTTCAATTCAAACCGTGAATATTTCGTAATGCTATGATATTCATGCTTATTCCTAAATATTCAACTTGGTATTTATCAAGGAATTGCCAAGAATGTGCCGGGTCGCAACAACAATAAACGAGGATGACCGTGATGACACTAGGACACTTTATTAAACAGATCCGTACACAGAAAGGCTTAAGCCAACCCCAGCTAGCTGAGCAAATGTGTGTTGAGCAAAGCTATTTATCTAAACTAGAAAACGACAAATCCGTGCCTTCTAACGAGGTATTTAGAAAGTTGCTAACGGCGCTCAATTTATCTTTAGATGAGTGTATGCAAACCCTTTCAACACTAGGGAAGCGTGAAGAATTAAGCCAAATTCCAGATATAGAGTATTGGTATAAGCAACATCAACAATCAAAACAAAAGCAATATAAGCAACTTGCGATATTCGCTATTTTGCTAGTGTCTCTCGGTGTCGGGTTATTTTGGAGTGGCTACAAACAGATATTTTTTAGTGAAAGACTGTTTGAATATGAATCTCAGGGTGTATTGCAAGCCGGTGAGCCCGTGGAGCTATATAGAAAGTGGCGCTTTCTCCTTGTTCCTCATAGTAAGAATAGTGATCTTGAATTTGTGGAGCAAGTTGAGCTTGCCATGGCGAAACGTTTAGACAAAAAAACGGAGCTTTTCTCAGATTACAGAGGAGGCGCTTACACCGAATCGGTAACTGATGGCAGAAGACATTATCGTTTTCAAGGGTCTAGATTTGTTGAGCGTGTAGAAAACGCCTGGTTGCAATTTGTTGGCTTATTGTGCCTCTCTGCTGGGGTTATGCTAACTTTAGTAGGTAAGCGGCTAGTTAAACCTTAGATTATCAATATAGGTGTAAGATGCAAAAACGATTATTTTTTGGTATTGGCATGGATGACGACGCTCGAGCGCATATAGGCCAGTGGCTGGTAGATAGTGTGAGTGCGAGTAAAGCCAATACTCAGCCGAATAATTGGCATCTTACACTGGCGTTCCTTGCGATGGTAGAAGAGTCAAAAGTAGCCGAGCTTTGTGATTTTGCGAGTAGCTTATCGGTGCCTAAATTTACACTCACCTTTAGTGACTATGGCTACTGGCAGCACAATGGCATATTTTACTTAAAGCTCGAACAAAAACCACAAGCTTTGCTTGATTTAGCCAATCCACTGCGTGCTTTTGGAGAAAAATGTGACCTCTATCACAACCCGCATCCGTTCTCACCACATATCACACTATTTAGAAATTGTAAGCCAGAGCCGAGTGTTACGAAGCCCATTACGCCTTTCTCACTCACGGTAAAGAAATTTCATCTATATCACTCTCACCGCAATGAGCGTGGCTTGATCTACGACCCTATCGAGTCCTTTTTTCTGAGCTGAACTTTAGGACAGCCAGCGCTTTAGCTTTTTAACCAAAGTTTCGAACCAAGTCAGTTGATAACGCTGGTATTTGTCGCACTTGAGGAATAGCTTTTTGGTGGCCTCGTTTCGTGCTGGACTAATATGTAGGCGACTGCACTCTTTACTTGCGCTGTGCCAATCTTGTGCGCTGACGGCTTTAATCAAATTAGGAAAGGCCAAAAATAACTTACTGGTACCAAGGTTGTAAGCCATATCCAATAGCGCAATCTTAGCGGGGGTTGGTAATAGCTGATAAGGAATGCTGCCAGTTTCTTGCTTGGCAAGAAAATGAATGAGGTACTGTTCAAATTCTTTGATTTGCTCTATAAGACATTTTTTAGACGCTTTTGGTGGCAAGGTAAGCTCGGTATATTGCGCATACCAAGAAGCCTTGTAGCCGCTGGGTTTGCCCTTAATATTACGGTATTCATCGCGCTTTTGTTGCAAGGTGGCAGACCGTTTAGAGCGCCTATCTCGCATTGGTAATTGGCAGAATTGCTCAACACTTTGCATGTGAAAGCCAACACCAATCGTCGGATTGGCATTCACATCTAGGTACAAATGTAGCACCTCACCTTCAAACTGCATGAGGTGAGTGATTACTCGCTGATAGAATTTATCTGTGTTGTTGAACAACTAGGTACCTCAGTGATCACTGCTTTTTCATTGGTGGTATAGCACTGTTTTAGTATAGAACAGTAGCAGGCCTCTGCCTTAAAAACCGATTTGTGGGCATCAATTTTATCCCATAATCCACGATTAAAATTGCTTTTTGGCATGGTAAAAATGTTGAAAGTGTCGCCATCTGCCAGCAAAATCTTTTGTGGCGCACTGGAAACATACCAGCCAAACTTTTTTAGATAATTGATATTTGACTCTTCGTTTTGAGCATCGCTAAGCGCTGCTTGATAGGCATTGAGGTTGCAGCATGCATCCATAAGTTCGGTAACATCAAAGTAATTTTCGCCATCAAGCTCGTACTTAATGTAGTGGATTATGGCAGGGCCAGTCCCCGAATTGCGAATATCGACTCTAATCGTTGCTTGAGTCGACTCTAAATCAAAATTGCTATAGCTGAATTGAAGCCATGGCCAAGTTTCAGTTTTTAGCTGCTTTTCGGCTGCGGAAACCTGCTCTTGAGCAGCTTTTGCCTGCAGATAAGTGGCGTAAAACGATGCCGCTGAAATAAACATCGCACACAAAGCCAAAATGGTGTTCATTTTGGAGCGAGAAAGTTTAAAGGAGCCCCTTGAGTGTCTCGAGCTGTGTGGCTGTGGCCGAGCAGGCTTTGCTGCCTGCGTTTCGGCTACATTTTCAGAGGGTAAGTTATTATTCTTATGTTCTGACATATTTATCCAACTGACACTACGCCCTAAGGCGACAGAAATACCAGTAACGTATCGCCAATTTTCAGTCTATCTGTCGATAGCTGGTTCCATTGCTTTAGCTTAGCGACACTGACATTAAATTGCTTAGCTATGCGCCATAAACTATCGCCGTGTTTGATCTGATAGTCCAGTTGTTTGTCAGCCAAAATGGGCAAAATTAGCTTTTTTCCTGCACGAATTCGGTCACTCTTTAATTGATTAAAGGCTTTTAATTCGGCGACGGTTAGCGAATAGCGCTTTGCAATAGTGCTAAGAGAGTCTCCACGTCGGATAGTATAATGTTGCCATGTATCCGCGGGCATTTTGGGTAAGTGTGTGAGCATGGTTTGCCACTCTGACACGCGCGCTGTGGGAATGACAATATGCTCAGGGCCGCCGAGTAATGCAGGAAAACGTGCATAGCCTGGATTTAATACCTCGACTTCTTTCCAGCCTTTGAGATCAGATAAGATGGCTTGTTGTTCGAGTTTAATAACGCTGATTAGAGAGCGATTAGGGATTTTAGGAAACTTCATCAAGTCATGCTTTAGCAGCTGTGATGCCGCAAGTAGCTTTGGTACGTAGTGACTTGTTTGGCGCGGTAGCTTCAAATGGAAAAAGTCAGTTGGCTTACCTGCTTTTTTATTACGTTCAATGGCCGCAAGCACTCTACCTTCACCCGTGTTATAGGCGGCAATGGCATGATACCAATCACCATCAAAACGTTTGTGGAGGTATTGCAAAAAGTCCAATGCGACGCGGGTCGAGTCTACGATATCTTGGCGGCCGTCATACCAAGCGTTGATCTTGGCACCATAATGTTTTGCAATCAGTGGTGTGAGTTGCCACAAACCCGACGCATGCTTGTGAGAATAGGCTTGGGTATTAAAGTCACTTTCAATTAGCGGCATCAATGCCAGTTCTATTGGCATATCGCGCTTTTCGACTTCTTCTACTAAGTAATAAAGTAGCGGCGCTGCACGTTCACTGATGGTATCCATATAATTGGGATGCCTGAGGTACCAATCAATCCGTTGTTTTACACGCTTATCGTCGGAATCGGCAAAGCTGAGTTGATCTTTAATACGGAGCCATAAATCATCAGTTGCGAGCGGATCATATGGCGTTTTAACTACTGTTTTAGCTTCGTCTTTGACTGTATTTTTTGGCTTGTTTACACCAGCTTGCACGGAGTTATCTGGCGTAGGTTCATTCTGTTGAGGTTGCTGTATTTGGCTACAGCCATTTAGCAGCAGGATTGCTGTAAGTAATGGAGTGATGAGGTTTTTCATAGAGCCTTTTTTATTATCCTTTTATTATGCAGTCCAATGAGGCATCTGAACCGCATAAGATTGTATATAAATTCGGTGCAAATGCAAAAATAGACACCTTACCTGTTGCGGCTGTGTAGTGTAGGGTGATGAAATGGATACAAAATGAACTTTAGCGTTACAGCATTTAGCATTGATTAATGGGATTAACGCAATAACACTCGGTTACTTGGTAATTGCGTATTGCTCACTTACTCAAGGCGTAGTTGGTGCTTAAATTGTGTTTTATAGGTTCGCGAGAGTGTTAATACTTTCCCACTTTGCAATGCGATTTCGCTGTCACCACTGGCGAGCGGCGTAATACTTACCACTTTAGACACATTAATAGCAAAAGAGCGATGAATACGCACGAAGCCAACGGGGTCTAAGCGCTGACATAACGTAGCAAGCGTGGAACGTAGCGGATAAATGCGGCCATTTACGTGTAGATTGACGTAATTTCCAGACGACTGTAACCACTCAACCTCTTCAACTTTAACGATAAATTCTTTACCAAGCTTACGTACCAATAAGTGATGAATAGGTTTGTGGAGTGTTTCATCTTCATCGCTTTCTTGTTTTATCGGAGATGCTTCACCAAGCATATGGGAGACACTAAATTGATAGGCTTTTATGAGTGCAATAAAGAACACTAAGCTCCATGCATCTTTTTGATATTCATAGATAAGTTCAAACCAAGAAAGGTGAAAGTTGTAATCTAGTTGCAAACTAAAATAAATCGTTTCACGTAATAACACCATGATGCCAACATGGCCAAAACAAAATAACAGTGAGGCAATAAAAAAGCTAAAAGCGACGTTAACAGGTTTATGCCACAGCCAAGGAAATGCGTTTAAATACCAAGATATGGTAGGAATTAAGGCTAAGCTGGCAGCTGCACTGGTATATTCCCACACGAAAGGCTCCCACAGCGCAAAATCGAGCTGCGCATCTCGGTTGGCATCCATGATCAGAGTAATGGCATTCAAGGTGTTGTTAATCGTTAGAAAGAGGGCGAGTAATGCCATTGCCATCAAAGGGTGGTATTGCTGAATAAAGGTACGTGAAAACATCATGGTTTGAGTTTTTCTTTTACTCTAGCAACTGGATGCAAAGCGGTCACTTATTTTATCCCACTATTCCACGGTTTATCCCTAGCTATTGTTATTTAAGCAAATTTCGTTTGATTGTACGCTGTATTGGCGCACTGTAGGGGTAAGTTTATTTTCAAAAAGAAATACCATGGATCATTTAAATCGGCGAGTAGAGCTAGACTGGCTGCGTGTTATTGCATTTACGATACTCATTTTTTATCACACCGCTATGTTATATGTACCTAATTGGGGTTTTCACTACAAAAGTGCTTATACTTCGGTTTGGCTAGAATATCTGATGTTACTGATCTCACCATGGCGCATGTTGCTTATCTGGTTTATCTCGGGAGTTGCGCTTAGATATATTTTTGATAAACAAGGTGCATGCACAGCCATGCTCTTTCGTACTCCTTTGCTATTGCTCCCGCTATTATTTGGCATATGGCTAGTTGTGCCCGTACAACTGTACGCAGAAATGCAGCAAAATGCTGGATTAACGCTTGGGTATGTTGATTTTTACAAACAGTTTATTGATTTTAATAGCCCTTTATTTAGTCAGTATCAAAGCGGTATTTGGCCCCATGTCGATGTCAATCACTTGTGGTATTTGCGAGAATTATGGCGTTTTACTTTGCTCCTTGCTGTGTTGCATATCGTCTTTAATTCTAAGCCTCAAGTAATGCTCCGGCATTTTATCACTTTGCGCTGGTCAACTTATCTACTAAGCGTGCTGGCTTTTGCAAGCTTACTTTGGGCTCAGCTAGCATTGGACGGTGATAGCAAAAGAGAATTTCAGGGATTTGTTTTTCTTCTCGCAGGTTATCTGCTTGCTAAGCATAATCGGTTTTGGGCTTGGCTTGCTCGGCAAGGTAAAGTGCTGCTGTGGGTTTGTGCAGTCAACGCTATGATTATTTTGCTTTTATATCATTTTTACTGGTTGCAGCAAGATACGCGCACAACCTTCATTACTTGGAGTGGGAGTCTTGTGTTGGTGTTGCAGCGCGTGTGTGCGGTGTTGTTGATATTAGCATTAGCGGCGCGTTATCTTAACCGTCCTCATCCGCTGCTTACGAGGCTCAATAAAGTGGTGTTTCCTATCTATCTCTGGCACCAAAGCGTGATTATTGCCTTGGCGCTTTGGCTGAGCCGTTATCAACTTGGTGGTGTGTTTGAGAGCCTGTTGGTGATCACAGGAACGCTGCTATTTTCTGGATTGTTGTTTTGGCTGGTGCCAAAGCTGGGCTCCCTTGGGTTGATGGTGGGGTATCGCGCAGCCTTGCTGACAAACAATAAAATTCTTTGGGGGTTGGGGTGTTTGTTATTGTTGCCGCTGATCCTCCGGATTATTTAACCAGAGTACTGCATCATTGTGCAATAAATGCTCTACTCTTATTGCTAGGGTCAGTATGCCTCCGATGGAGGATACTTCACGGATAGCATCGCCACGGGCAAGGTGGTGAGCGAAAATAAGAAGAGGGAATCAAGCAAATGAAACCAATTTCTTCACCTCTGGCGGCAATTCAGCCGCATTACGATGTACTTGTTATTGGTAGTGGTTATGGCGGTTCTATCGCTGCGTCACGCATGGCGAGAGCCGGAAAATCAGTCTGCCTACTTGAGCGAGGGCGCGAGTTTTTAACGGGAGATTTTCCGGATACCGAGTTGGAGGCCGCTGGCGAGTTGCAGTTTAATAGCCAAACAGGACACAAGGGCTCTCATTTGGGATTATTTGATATTCATATGCACCGTGAACAGAATGTCGTCGTCGGTTGTGGTTTAGGTGGCACCTCTCTTATCAATGCCAATGTTGCTTTGCCCCCAGTAGATGCAGTACTGAGAGATCCAGTATGGCCACATGCGATTAGAGATGATGAGGATGGCTTGTTGGAAGAGGGTTTCACGCGGGCTCGAGAGATGCTGAAACCTGCCTTATACCCTGAATATTACCCAACTTTGAATAAACTGAAGGCTCACCAGCAGTCGGCAAATGCATTAGAAGCTCCCTTTAATAAAGTACCAATCAATGTATGTTTTGCGACGCCTGAAGGTGGCGTTAACCATGTGGGTGTTGAGCAGCAAGCATGTAATAACTGCGGAGACTGTGTGTCTGGCTGTAATTTCAATGCCAAAAACACAACTCGAATGAATTACTTACCGGATGCTTGGAATCATGGCGCAGAAATTTATTGCCAGGCCAGTGTGCGCTACTTGGAGAAAACCGACTCCGGTTGGCGGGTGTTTTACCAAGACATGGAAACCGGCGCAGAGTGCTTTTCTGCAGCCCCGTTATTTGTTGAGGCGGATCTTGTGATTTTGGCTGCAGGCACGCTGGGCAGTAATGAAATTTTATTGCGTAGCCAAAGTCGCGGTTTGGCTATCTCTTCGCAACTTGGTCAGCATTTTACTGGTAATGGCGATATGTTGGGTTTTGGCTATAACTGCGACACCGAAATCGATGGTGTTGGGGTTGGTAATCTAGAGCCAGAAGGCAAAGCGCCTACAGGACCTTGTATCACCAGTGCAATCGATCTTCGTGAAGCGAGCGAACACGCGCAACAAATGATTATTGAAGAGGGAAGTTTACCCGGCGCCATGGCGGGAGTGTTACCAACTGCGCTTGCAAGTGCTGCGGGTGTAATTGGGCTCGACACGGATCACGGTTTTTATGACGCTTTGGAGGAGCAAGCGAGAGTATGGCAAAGCCAATGGCGAGGTGCTTATCATGGTGCGGTAAAACATACTCAAACCTACTTAGTAATGAGCCATGACGATAGCCAAGGTGTCATAACTTTAGAGCAAGACAAGTTGAACATCCGTTGGCCAGAGTTAGGATCTCAGCCTAATTTTCATCATGCGAGTGAAAAGCTGCTTCAAGCAACAGCAGCGCTCGGTGGCACCTATGTTAAAAACCCAATTTGGTCACCGTGGTTGAATAATCGCTTGGTTACAGTTCATCCTTTAGGTGGCTGTCGGCTTGCTGAGACGGGTTCCGAAGGGGTGGTGAATCATAAAGGGCAAGTGTTTACAGGAGAGAGTGATGCCTGCTACGACTCGCTCTATGTGTCAGATGGTGCCATCATTCCAACATCGCTTGCGGTCAATCCGCTGCTTACGATAAGCGCATTGACGGAGCGCTGCTGTGCACTTATCGCCAAGGACCGTGATTGGCAAATTGACTATCAATTGCCATCAAGCCGCTCCCGTAGCGCTGAGCCGACTACAACAGGGTTGGCGTTTACAGAGCGCATGCAGGGCTATTTTAGCCGCGTGGTAGAGCCAAGCACTACCTCTTTACAAACCTACTTGGCTGCTTATCAGCAGGGTCAAGAAACAAACCAAACGCTATCGTTTGTATTGACGGTTACCTCGACGGATCTAGAGGTGATGTTGACCGACCCACAACATAAAGCGCATATTTCGGGTCGCGTTGAGTGCAATCTGCTTTCTGATAAACCATTGACCGTTCGCAATGGTGAGTTTCGTTTGTTTGAGCGTCAGGCCTTTCCACCAAATACTCGGAAGATGATCTATAAAATGAATTTAATGGCGGAGGATGGCAAGCAGTACTTCTTTAATGCCTTTAAGCTAATCAAAGACGACCCTCACTCTCTCGATCTTTGGGATGATACTACAACCTTATTTGTTGATATTCATGAAGGAGAAGATACTCAAGGGGCCGTGTGTGGTCACGGTATTATGAAGATAGCACCGATTGATTTTGTGACGCAGCTTGCCACTATTCGTGTAAGTCATGCCGAGAGTAAAGCAGCTCGCTTAAAAGCCATTGCGCGCTTTGGGCAATTTTTTGCGGGCACTCTATATCAAAGTTACGGCAGTATTTTTTACCAAGAAAAAACGCACAGTGGTGAATTGGTGCGCAAAAAGCGGCCGCTAAGGGCTCCAACACCTGAAGTGTACTTGTTTGATACAGCTGATCATGTGCAGCTATCGCTGACTCGTTATCGTGGCGGTGACAAGGGCCCGGTTATGTTAGTGCATGGGCTGGGAGTTGCTTCGAGTATCTTTTCCACCGACATGATTGATACCAACTTAGTCGAGTACCTAGTCGCTAACCAATATGACGTGTGGCTATTGGATTATCGAGTCAGTATTTTGTTGCCTGCCGCCGCAAAGCAATCAAATGGCGATCAGGTCGCGAAATACGATTACCCTGCCGCGGTGAACAAAATCCGAACCATTACGGGAGCGGATAGTATTCAGGCGGTGGTGCATTGTTATGGTGCTACGACCTTCTTTATGTCTATGCTTAGCGGACTTTCTGGGGTTCGCAGTGTCGTTGCATCACAAATTGCGGCGGACGTCGTGGTGCCGATGGCAACGAAAATGAAGACAGGTTTGCATCTCCCTTCATTTTTAGAAAGGTTGGGCGTAGACTCACTAACGGCGCGAGTACCAGAGCAGAGCAATGGGCTTGCCTCTTTGTATGATAAGGCGCTAGGCTTGTACGCGCTCGCCGAGGCACAGGGGCGATGCAACAATGATAGCTGCCATCGCGTGACCTTTATGTACGCCTCCTTATACCGTCATGATCAGTTAACCGATTTGCTGCATGAGCATATTGATGAACTATTTGCCGAAGCCAATATTCAAACCCTTGAGCACCTTGCTGCAATTTGTCGCGCAGGAAAACTGGTTGATGCAGATGGCAAGGACGTTTACATGCCACACATCAACCGATTAAACGTGCCGACGCTATTTATTAGCGGGGCAGATAACGAATGCTATTTACCTGAGAGCACGAAAAAAACCTATGAACGTCTTTGTCTTGCCTTTGGTGATGCTCAGTTTACGCGTAAGGTGATCCCCAATTACGCGCACATAGATTGTATCTTTGGGCGTCAGGCTGATGTAGATGTTTTTCCACATATTCTCAATCATTTAGAGCGATATTAGGGCCTGTTGACCTTTGCTGTTTGACTTTTGTTCTCCTGAGTGTGTTTTAGTCGCGACGCTCGACTTGCCGCCTAGTAATCTAGGCAAAAGTTGAGCAACAATGAACAAAGCGCACTCAGGTGAACCCAAAGGGCAGCGCTTGATTGGCATTTCTACTGTGTTGTCGCCTGACTCACATAGAATAACTATGCTACGCCGGCTCTGCCTTGTATAAATACCAATCAAACTGCTGCAAAAACAAACTTGAAAGATAAACAGGCCCTAGTCAGGACACTAAAGTCGGTAGGCGCGATTAGTATCGGCCTACCAACTTCCGCTTAGCGTGAGCGCAAACTCTGGTGGTACACGCTCACGAATCGCTTCCATCGCACTTACGCTGCCCGCCCGTGAGGCGTTGTAATACAAGCGTCGATATTCGTATCTAGACGTGAGTGGCGAAGCTTCTAAGTTGAGCTTAACGCGTTGGCTTACTTGAAGCTGTGCTTGCAAAGTCAATTGCAATGAGCCTGATTCAATAAATTGCTCATCGGGATAATATTCGCGATAACTATCCCCGCTGGAAATCTCAGCGCTCCACGAAAATCGATTAAAGCTTTGTCGAAATTGCATACTAGCCCAATGTGGAACAGTCCCGTTGATTGCACGTTTTCCCGTGAGCACGTCACGGTATGATGCGTCCCGATAACTATAATCAAGATTGAGCTGACTGTTGTTGATCCAGCTTGATAAGTCTAGATTAACCGCACCATCTAGCCCCCAAAGTGCGGCATCCCCGGCATTTGCAACTATGCTTTCTCCTCGATTATCTTGCTGATATTCATGCACATCTTTTTGCCACTGATAAAAAGGCTTAACGTTAAAACGCCATCTTTCACCTTCTTCAATATCAATTTGCAGTGCAAGTTCAGTGTACTGCATTGGCTTTATTTTAAGATTGCCAAACTGTAAGCGGCCAAATCCTGCGTTGAGCTCTGGTAAAAAAAGTGAAAAATCGAGCTGTTCCACTTCATGCTTTAAGGTGGTTGTAAACTGAGTGCTTTTTGTCGCGTCATAATTTAATCGCACCAACGGCTTGGCGATGAGATGCTGAATATCTTCACTCTTACTGCTATTGGTCGAAAGTGTAGCCTGCTCGGCTGCCAGTTTGCTGTATAACTGCCATTTTGGTGAAAGCGACCAAGTAAAAGCCGCAAAGGGCTCAATACTTAGCTCTTTTATCGTGCTGTGTAGCTGCTCCTCGGGCAATATTGTGTTGGCATTTACTCGATTGATACTGGCCTCAAGACCGTACTCCGAGACAGTGTCGTTTACCATCAGGCGAATTACTCGCTCGTCAGTACGCTTATACTGTGTAAAGCTTGGTGTTGAAAGCCGCGCAGAGAGACCATCAAGCATGTGCAACTCATTCTTTTGTTTTGAGTAGTAGCCTGTGAGTTGTGTGCTCCAATGCTGACCTTGCCACTGCCTATCGATAGATATCTCGCTAGTGTTTGTTTTATCGCGCTCTTGCGAAAACGCAGATTCAACATCGCTGGATGAAGTTGGCGTGCGGTACAGCCATTCGTATTGTGACTGCAAGTTGTCTTTTATAGCCTGAACATTGAGTGTTAAGGCGCCATCCTGCATGGTTTTGTGGCTGGTAAATGAGAGCGTTATTCGCTCACTTTGCTCCTTAAATGTTTCTTCGCTGCTTTCCTCGGGTGTGTTATCAGACGCGAACAGCTGACCTTGGCTGGTGCTTTTAAACGGCTCATCCTGAACTTGAATATGACCGCTGTGCGTCCATTGCCTTTTAGGTAAGATAAACCCTGCCATTGCTGTTATGCCAGTGGCGGCGCTGGCATTGAGTGTGCTACCTAGTTGCCAATTATAGGCATTGTTTTTTTCATCACGAATGATGTTAACAACTTGATTATATTGCTTAAGTGAAGGAAATGGGTGATGACTTAGGTAGACTTCTAGCGCAGCGATTTGGTCAACGGGAAGCTGTTTTAAATACTCCGAGACCGATCCAGACTTTACGCGGATCTCCATGCCATTTAATAAAATATTGGCAGAGCTGCCACCTAGGCCGCGCTCACCACTTTGTTCTATGAGTGTGAATGACGGTAAGCGCTCGATGGTTGCAAGTGCATCTTGTGCTGCAAACTGTTGCAGTGAACTTCCAGCATAAACACTCGGTTTAGCGTTATCCATATTGGCGTAAACGCTGCTACTTATGACGCTCATTAAAGCGTAATAGGCCGCCGTGAAGGGATGAAATCGTGTCATTGTTCCTCTTTGAATAAAAAGCTCTCCATTGCGCTATTAAAAATAAAAAAGCAGATAAAACAAATTATTAGGTACGTAAGGTGGTTCTATGGGACGGAGCGACGGGAAACCGTGAGCGAGCTCAGATCGCCCGCTGGTGTTATGCAGCCAGAGAAAGCGTATCGAAGCGTGACTTTAGTACTTTCTTGTAACCTTTACTCAAGCTAATTTGCGCGCCCGTTGATAACTTGATGATGGCATTGCCAGATGCTTTGGTGATGATACGTTCAACATAGGTCAAGTTAACCAAATAAGAGCGGTGGGTGCGCACAAACATATCGGTTGGCAGCATGGCTTCAAACTGAGATAGGGTTGCTCGCTTGAGGTATTGGTGCGACTCGGTGTGAATTTCAACATAGTTTTTAGCTGCCACAATGTGCACTATGTCTTTGATTTGTAAAAATGACTTATCGCCGCCTAAATCCACAAGCAAACGTTGATTTATCGCGGTACTATTGTTTTCTTTATTGCTTTCAATACGGATAAACTTGTGCCAAATCATAAAGCAGACGTAGATCACCAGCGGGTGTAATGGCGCAAAATAATACAAGGTATAAGGAATATCATCGCGATAAACGAGATAGTCGAATCCAGCTTGTATAGACATGCTCAGCACGAATAAAACCGAGCAACAAACGAAGTAATTACGCCAACATACCTTATTCTGTTGGCTGAGTTTATTTAGCCATAAGAAGAGTATAGGTGTGTAAATATACCAAAGCCCCCATTCCTGCAAGGCCCACCAGATAGGGTTATTCAGCCGCTCACTTTCTATCTCAACCCAATCGTGCAGTAAGTCGATTGCGGTTAAAAATATGATGACGGCAGTCCAGCCAACTCCAGTAATAGTAAGAATAGGTTTGTATACGGTGTGCACGAACTTTTCCCTAAATTAGATACTTCTAGTTTACCGATTTTTTATAAGTTCACAAATCCTCAAGGAGCGACCTGGCATGTAGTCTTATTTGCCTTTAACTAAAGATAAGCCTTAAGCAAAGCTCAAGTGAGTTAACCAAATACGCATCTGAAGCATGCGCCTTGCTCGCGCCTAAGATAAATTAAGTCGCCGCCATGATTGATCATAATTTGTCTCGAGAGGCTTAAGCCGATCCCCGAGCCTTGTTGTTTAGTGGTAAAAAACGGCACGAAAATCATGTCGACTACATGGTCGGCAATGCCAGGGCCGTTGTCGCTTATTTCTATATAGTGCTGGCCTGCGTTATTGGCTCCAGTTTTCAACACCACTTGGCGTGTGTTTCGCTGGTCTTGGTCATTGCGTTGTTGCACCGCTTCAATAGCATTTTTGGTTAAGTTAATAAGCACTTGCTCAATCTGAACCGTGTCTAACATCACCAGTTGGGAGTGGCTAACATCAAGCTGTAGGTCTATGTTCGCTTGATGACAGCTTTGTTGATGTAACTGATAGATGCCCTCTACAATCGACGCAAGCTGGGCAGGTTGTAGTACTGGGCTTGGTAAATTACTCACCGTTCTAAAGCGAGCGATAAAAGCGCCCAGATACTCAGTGCGTTTAGCCAGTGTTTGCAGTGCTAGGGCGAGGTCTTGTTTATCCTCTTCATCGTCAAAACTTAATGTGTCGGGCAAGAGTCCCTCACAGGTTTGTGCAATGGATGACAGAGGTGTAATAGAGTTAGCGACTTCGTGCGTAAGCACTTTGGTGAGACGCTTATAGGCTTGCTGCTCTTTGTTTTGTAATGCATCACGAATGGATTGTAAGGTGACAATTTTACGAATTTGCCCTTGGATCTGCGCTGACGTTATTTGTATAGACAAGTTATCTTGTTGCTCGCCACATTGCCAATTTGCTATTGTTTTCAAGCTGTTATCGCATTCATTAATCAGTGGTGCGATATCTTCTAAATCTTCGCTGTGATTAATGGGTTTACCGAGTAAGCGGGTTACCGCTGGGTTGGACTCAATGACATTACCATCTTTATCGAAAACCAGTACGGCTAAATCTATATGCACTAAGAGGGTCTGCAAAAAGTGGGCCTGTTGCTCTGCAATAAAACGTGCACTTTGAATTCTAGTCTTAATCTCTTCTAAGTGCTGCCGCATGGGATGATGATGGCTCAACCCCAATGAACTATCGCCATTCGCGAGTGATTTCAAAACAAAAGTCATGTGCTTGTTCTGTTTGTTAAATTGACGGTATAAAGAGGAGGTGAAAGCGATCGCTATTAGCGTGACTAGGAGCCAAGTCGCCGAGAATCCTCCTTGTATATACAAGACTATCGAGAGCACATTAAAGCCAATAAGGCCAAGAATTGTACTGAAAAAAACCATTGTAGGATGTTGCGTAAAGCGAACCATATTTTCTTGCCTACAAATCGTATTTTTCTAGTCGACGGTACATTGCTCCTCGGGTTAATCCGAGTGCTTTTGCGGCGTTTGAGACATTGCCGTGATAGTGCTTGAGCGCTGCACGCACAGTACGTTGTTCAATCTCTTCAAGGTTGAAAGTATCTGTGGAAATCAGCGTATTAGTATCGTTTTTATCGTCAGTAATTATTCCTTCAGCTGGCGCTGAGGTTGTCTTCACCACTGTGCTGATGTCCAAAAGTTCGTTTTCGCTTAGGATCACCGCTCTTTCAATAGCATGTGCTAGTTCCCTGACATTTCCTGGCCATTGATATGCTTGTAGACTCTGCATGTCTAGGCTATGTATCTCAAGCTGCCGCTTATATTTGTGGCAGTAGTGTTCAAGATAATAGTTTACAAGTAGTGGAATATCTTCAGTACGCTCACGAAGTGGCGGAAGACGGATCTCTATAGTATTGATCCGATATAATAAATCTTGTCTAAAACGGCCTTCATCAACCGCTTGTTGCAGGTTGTCATTGGTGGCACAGATTAGTCGAATATCCACCGAGATGGGTTTGTTTCCTCCAACTGGAGTGATCTGTCTATTTTGTAACGCGGCAAGCAGCGTCGTTTGTTGATTCATGGGTAAGTTTCCCAATTCATCTAAAAATAGGCTCCCTTCGTGTGCTAATTCAAATCGGCCAACTTTGTCTTCTTTAGCGTCGGTAAATGCGCCTTTTCTATGACCAAACAGTTCGCTTTCGAACAAACTTTCGGAGATAGCACCCATGTCTAAACTGATAAAAGTATTGTCGCGACGCATACTGGCTTGGTGGATGGCATGTGCAGCAAGTTCTTTGCCGGTGCCACTTTCACCGGTGATCAAAATGTTGGCATCGGTGAGTGCCGCACGTTCTATAGTACTAAACACCTTTTTCATGGCCGGGCTTTGGCCTAAAAAAGCAAATTGATGGCTACCGCTAGACTGATTGAGTGCCTGATTTAACCCTTGGGTCTGGCGAGTGAGCTTACCAACTTGCTGTTTGTCTTTGGCATGAGCAAATGCGGCAGCAACCGCACCGAGTAATTGGTCGTTCTGCCAAGGCTTAGCGATAAAGTCTGCAGCGCCTGCTTTTATCGCATCGACAGCAAGTTGAATATCGCCATAGGCGGTCATTAACAACACCACGATACTTGGGTCTTGTTCGACAATTTTCTTTAACCAATAAAAGCCTTCTTTGCCACTAATAGCATCTTGGCTAAAGTTCATGTCGAGTAAGATCACATCTATTTGCTGTGATGCAATCTGCGCTTCTATATCAAAAGGATTATCAGTGGTGATGATGGTTTGGTAATGCTTTTTTAGCAAAAGCTTTGCTGCAATTAATATATCGCTGTTGTCGTCGACAATTAATATGGTGCCTTCTTGCTTCATACTCAGAGTGCTTTGTTTTTCTTTTAGCCTAGCGCACTTCAAGCTATGGCGTCCATGAAAAAGTGTTCATTTTTGGACACTTTTCTGATTTATATGTGTTCTATTTTCGGACAGTTTAACATTGGAAAATAACTAACTTAATATTTAACCCGTTGTTATATATATAGTAAACCCCCTTGGCATGAAGTTTGATTATAAGTCTTATATATCCGATAAAGCGATTTAACTAATACAGAACAAGGGGCGTGAATATGGATAAGAAAATAGAACGTTCAGGACTACAAAAGCATCTTAAAAAAGGCGTTGTTGGCGGTGTGTTACTTGGCATTGCAGCAGCTGCGTTTGCGTTTAATAACACCTCATCTTCAGGTCGTAGCCAAAACTTGGAACTGCGCAGTCTGACAGTAAGTACCGTCAGTAAAGGTGCTTTTGTTGATGCCCTAAGTCTGCGTGGTCAGGTCGTGCCAAAAACTACCATTTACTTAGATACTATCGCTGGTGGTCAAGTGGAAGAGCGCTTAGTCGAGCAGGGTGAATATGTTGAAGCCGGCCAGCCATTAGTTAGGTTGAGCAACACTAGTTTACAGCTAGACGTAATGAGTCGTGAAGCTCAGGTTACGGAGCAGCTTAACTTCCTGCGAAACACACAAATGACGATGGAAACCAGCCGCCTTAACCTACGCCGTGATTTGCTTGAAATTGATTTGCAAATTAGTCACCTAGAACGCCGTTACAAGCAATCTAAGCCGTTGGTTGAAAAAGGTGTGCTGGCATCAGATAGGCTTTCTGAAATTGAAGACGATTTAAAGTACTACAAAGCGCGAAAAGAACTGACATTAGAGCGTCAAACACAGGAAAATTCGATTAGAAAAGTACAAGTTGAACAATTAGAAGATAGCGCCGAGATGCTACAGAAGAATTTGCAATTTGCGCGTAAAAACCTCGAAAACCTACTGATCAAAGCGCCGGTATCGGGTTATTTGAGTGAGCTAGATGTAGAAATTGGCGAATCAAAGAGTAAAGGGGCGCGTTTAGGTCAAATTGATATTCCAAATGAATACAAATTGGTTGTACGCCTCGATGAATTCTATTTAAACCAAGTACAACCTGAAATGGCAGTAAATGTGCTTTTGGATAGCGGTGTTGTTACAGCAAAGGTGAGCAAAATTGATAGTCGCGTTACCCAATCACAGTTTCAGGTAGAAGTCGCTCTGCCAAGTGGTCAAAGCGATATAAAGCGTGGTCAAAGTATTGATGTCGAGCTAATGCTCGGTGGTAACAAAGAAAATGCGTTATTGCTAAAGCGTGGTGCTTTCTTTACTAGCTCTGGTGGTAACTGGGTATACGTACTCGCAAATGATGGTAAATCTGCTGAACGTCGTGACATTCGCTTAGGTAAAAAGAATCAAGACTACTATGAAGTCCTAGACGGCCTATCACAAGGTGAAAGAGTAATTACCTCAAGCTATAGCAACTTCGACAAAGCGCAACAACTAAATTTCTAAGGATATTACAATGATAAAACTAACTAACCTAAACCGAGTATTCCGCACTCAAGACGTTGAAACTACTGCGCTAAACGATATTAATTTAACTGTTAATGAGGGTGAGTTTGTTGCAATCATGGGACCGTCAGGCTGTGGTAAATCTACCTTGCTTTCAATTCTTGGAATGCTGGACTCTCCGTCTTCTGGTCAGTTCGAGTTTGCAGGTACTGACATTGCGGGCTACACCGAGAAGCAGCTATCACAGTTACGTAAAGCGTCAATCGGTTTCGTATTTCAAAGCTTTAACCTGATTGACGAGCTGACGGTATTTGAAAATGTCGAACTACCGCTGCAGTACCAAAATATCTCTAAAAGTGAACGCAAACAGCGTGTAGAGCAGATTTTAAAGCGCGTTGCCATTGATCACCGCGCGGATCACCTACCGCAGCAACTGTCCGGCGGTCAGCAGCAGCGTGTCGCGGTAGCACGAGCTTTGGTTATCAACCCTAAACTTATTTTAGCGGATGAACCAACAGGGAACTTGGATTCCAAAAATGGTGAAGAAGTAATGACAATGTTGCGTGAATTGAACAAAGAAGGCACCACCGTGATCATGGTTACTCACTCTGAAAAAGAGGGAACCTATGCAGATAGGTTAGTGCGATTATTAGATGGTCAAGTCATGTTGGATAAGGCAAATACCGCCGTTCAAATTCCAGATAGTGAGGTGGCCTAATTATGATAGCCAATTATTTAATTACAGCTTTACGCTCCTTTAAGCAGCAAAAGCAACATTTTATATTGAATGTTGTAGGTCTTAGCGTTGGCCTTGCTGCCGCAATTTTGGTAGCGTCTTTTGCTCGAAATGAGCTCTCTTATGACAGCCAACAACCAGACGCTGAGCAAATTTATCGTATCGGTCAGGACTACACTAAGCTTGGCTTAGCGGTGGTGCCAATTTCTAACTTTGCTCGTGCAAAAGAGATGGAGCAATACAGTCAGATTGAGTCTGTATTTGCACTCACTAAAGTAGATTGGACAAATCAAGCTGAAACAGACGTACAGCATAATGGTCAAGGCTACAAATTAACAGAGGTACTGGGAGCTACTCCAAATATCCAAGACTTCATCAACATTGATACGCTAGCTGGCGACTTGAGCAATGCGTTGAGCGTACCAAATGGTATCGCGTTAAATGAGTCTGAAGCGTTGCGAATTTTTGGCACAACTAATATTGAAGGTGAAACACTTGACTTCAAAGGCGGCCAATACACCGTGAAGGCCGTATTTAAGGATTTACCCGAAAATACGCACTTTTCATTCAAAAGCTTAGTTTATGTTGAACATGACCTATCTAATTTAGACATCAACTCCAGTTACGTTTATCTTAAACTTGCTGAAAATACAGATGTAGCGGCGCTTGAGCAAATATTTACTGATAAATACTTTTATGGCCCGATGAAAGGTAAGCTCGCGATCGAGTTACATCCATTGCGTGATCTTCATCTCACAGCAAAGTCACCATTTGAGATGAAATCAGGAGGAACGGAGCAAGTTGTCGTGATTTGCGCTGGACTGAGTGTACTGCTTATCCTGATTGCAGGCTTTAACTTCATTAATATGACGGTTGCCCAGTCGGCAAAGCGTGCTAAAGAGGTGGGTGTGCGTAAAGCGCTAGGGGCAAGTAAGACTCAATTGGTCACACAGTTTTTGGCTGAGTCAGTATTGGTATCTTTATTATCAATGATTATTGCCTGTGTCTTAGTAGAGCTATTTTTACCAAGCTTTAATCAACTTGTAGATAGAGCGCTGTTTATTGACTATATGTCGATGTTTAGTGTTGTCGTCTTGGGTGTAGCAATTGTCGTTGGTGTTGGCGCTGGTTTATATCCTGCGTTGTTTATTTCATCTTTCAGTGCGAAGCGAGTGCTTAGTGGCGATTTGCAAAGGGGTAATACAGCAATCTTTGTACGTAAAAGCCTACTAACTTTTCAAGCTGCTTTATCAATCGCTTTGATCATTGCATCGGTAACACTACAGCAGCAACTTAAACACTTGCAAAGCTTACCTCTGGGGTATGAGACTGAACAACGTGTTGTGGTTTCAGATATACCTGCATCGTCTATTTTCTCGAAAGAGCCAACAGCGCTAATGAATAGGCTTACAGCAATAGATGGTGTTGAAGCCCTGAATGTAATCGATACGAAACTGACAGTATCAATCAATAGCAGTGTGTCACCAACGTGGCCAAATGGAGAGCAATCAGAGGGGATAACACCGACTATTGGTGCAGGCTTTGATTTAGTCGAAGGGTTGGGGCTGACATTATTAGCAGGGCGTGATTTTAGCCGCACATACGCTGCAGATTGGGCGTCTCAAGATGGTAACAGTACTAACGTTGGGGCGATCATAACTGAAACAGTTGCAAAGCAGGCTGGTTACTCAAATTATCAAGATATCATTGGACAAACCATTTTGGATAAAGGCTTTGGCTTGAATATGCGAGTTGTGGGAGTTGTAGCTGATGTAAAAGTGGGTAATGCCCAAGACGCGAACTCTAATATCATCTTCCTGTGCGGATTTAGCCAAAGTACAGCGGGCGAAATAATAATGACGGTAAGTGCTCAAAACATTGCCTACGTGCAAGAGCAGGTGACTGATATTCTTGCTAAGAACGCCAACCTTTATGAACCGAATATCAGCCTTATGTCTGATAATTATAAAGCGGTTCTGCGTGGTGATGAACGAGTCTCTTTAGTTGTGTTGATCTTTACCGGCCTTGCGGTATTCCTGACGTGCTTGGGCACTTTTGGCTTGGCATCTTTTGCAACGGTTCGTCGCCAAAAAGAAGTGGCTGTGCGCAAAGTTCTAGGTGCATCACGGTTAAGCATTGTGAATATCTTAGCAAAAGAGTTCCTGACTTTGGTGGGAATCAGTATCGCCATAGCTTATCCGGTAACCTATTGGCTTGTTGGTGATTGGCTTGCTAATTTTAATGACCGCATCGAGCAAGCTGTGTGGGTATATGGAGTCGCAGCATTAGCTGTTGCGGGGATCACATGGCTCACCGTTGCTACACTTGCGTTTAAAGCCGCGAGTACACGTCCGTCGCTAATCTTGCGATATGAGTAAATTAAATTGGTAATCACTCAAGAAATTGCGGCCTAACTTAGGCCGCTTTTATCATTTATTTCTTGATGTGTTCATCGTTAATGTCGGCACGATCATTTCTGGTTTTGAATGGTGTGAATATGTCGCCGAGGGCAGCAAAGCGTGCTAAGAAGTCGGCATTCGTAAGCGCTAGGTGCTAGTAAGTCTCAACTTGTCACACAATTTCTGTCAGAATCTTTACTTGGCTTACCACTGTCAATTTAGTGTCAAAAACCATAGTTACACTGGGGTTAATTCAGGCTTGAATAACAAGGTGTGGCTATGGCTAAGGTTAAGACAACCTATCGTCTTCGTGGAAGATCAGCTAATTCACTTTGGATTGGTGTTTATAACAATATCCTGTTGTTGTGTTTACCTTTGATTGCACTGATCTTATTAAAAAAATGGCTACGTAAACCGGGTTATAAAAGGCACTTTTTACAGCGCTTAGGTGTCTACGATTGTAAGCGTTTACCTGCCTGTATTCATTTACATGGCGTCTCCGTTGGTGAATGCGCCGCCATTGCTAAACTTATTCCTGAGCTGCGTAAACAGCATCCTCATTTACCCATTGTTTTTACTTGTACCACGGTTGCGGGTTCCAACTATATTGAGCGCAACTGGGGGGAGCAAGTCATTCACACCTATTTGCCACTGGACTTTCAATTGACAGTTGGTGCGTTTTTGACGCATTTTAATCCGGTATTGACCATGTCGGTTGAGATGGAGTGGTGGCCTAATCTTATCCGTCAGTCGCGCAACCAAGGCAGTCGAGTGATGCTGGTAAATGCCCGCATGACCGACAGATCAAAAAATCGCTATGCCAAAATGTTGGGTCTTTTTACCTTTACGGTGTCCAAGGTGCATAAAATCCTGCCGCAAAGCGAGCTAAGTTATCAAGCTTTTCGCGAGTTGGGTGTACCACCAGAAAAACTGATGATGTGCGGTAATATCAAGTACGATTGGCCAGAACTCAAATACGCCGACCCAACGCAAAAGTCCTCTCAGCTGACATGGATTGCGGGGAGCACGCATGACACCGAAGAACTAGCGGTGGTCGCAGCGCACAAACAGTTGTTACAGCAAAATCCAGCGGCTCAGCTAATTATCGCACCGCGTCATCCTGAAAGATTTGATGAGGTATGGTGGCTGCTGCAAGCAAGCGGGCTGAGCTGTCAGCGTTACTCGCACACGCCAACACTAGCGGCAAATACGCAAGTGTACCTGCTCGATACGATGGGCAAATTATTTGCGTCTTATCGTGATGCCCATGTTGCCTTTATCGGGGGCTCGTTAGTTAAGCTCGGTGGTCATAATCCTGCCGAAGCCATTGTCCAAGGGGCTGCCGTCGTAATGGGAAGTAGTCGACGAAATTGTGAAGATATATGTGCGCCGCTGAGTCAAGCTGGTGCACTTGTTGAGGGTAACGAACCACAGCAAATAGCTAAAGAAGTCATCGGCTTTTGGCAAAATAGTGCTGCAACAGTGCAACAAATACAGGCTGGGCAAGCCGCTATCGCAAAGCATAATGGCGCACTACACAAAACCACATTGCAAGTTTTATATCAGTTAAAGCAGGCGCAACGGCCAGTTCATAGTACCCGATTACATCCAATGGTGATCAGATAACAATGCAATACAACAATATCCTTATTGTCCGGCTCAGTGCCATTGGTGATATCGTGATGGCGTCAGGCCTTATTTCTGCACTAAAGGCACGTTATCCAGAGGCAAAACTGAGCTGGTTGGCAGAGCCTGCTGGCGCGACCTTGCTACAACAAAATCCACTGCTAGATGAGGTGATCCTGTGGCCTCGCAATGAGTGGCAAAAAGTGCGAAAAGCACAGGGGACCATAGCGCTACTTAAGCTAGTTAATAGCTTTAAAAAGCAGTTGGCTAGTCGACAATTTGACTTAGTGCTCGACGCCCAAGGACTCCTTAAAAGTGGCGTGCTAGCTTGGCTTAGCGGCGCTCAATATAAGGTTGGGATCAATAGTCGCGAGGGCAGTCAGTGGCTTATGAATAAGGTAGTGACCTCGCCTTGGTCTGCTGATATCAGCTCGGAATACAGAGCTGCTGCGACATTTTTTGGTGCGCCAGAAGCGGCATTTCAATACTCGCTCATTGCCTCGAAAGAGACACAACAACATACAGAAGCACTGCTATTGGAGCATACTCAAGGTCAACCTTATGTGGTGTTTTGCCCGTTCACAACGAGAGCTCAGAAACACTGGGTAGATGAGCATTGGCGTGAGTTGTATAAACAAGTAAATCAGTCTATTTGTGCGCATATTATTATATTGGGTGGACCAAGTGATATCGCGCATAGCGAGCGCTTAGAAAAACAGATGCCGGGGATCATTAATCTAACCGGGAAAACGACATTGCTTGAGTGCAGCGAGATCATTCGGGGAGCAAAAGGCGTGATTGGCGTTGATACTGGGTTGACGCATATGGCGATGGTGCATCATACCCCGGTTATTGCATTGTTTGGTTCAACCTTGCCGTATGAAAACACCTTCAATCCAAATGGTCGTGTGTTGAGCGATAAACTTGCTTGCTCACCGTGCAAACGCCGACCAACCTGTGAGGATCGTTTTGATTGTATGGTGGGGCTCACGCCACAAAGAGTGTCGAGCGCACTAGGAGAAGTGCTATGAAAGTTCTGCATATTGAAGCGGGCCGTCACTTATATGGCGGCGCACAACAAGTGGTATATTTAACCCAAGCGTTGCAGCAAAAGGGAATTGAGAACGTACTAGTTTGCCCGCCTAATAGTGAAATGATTGCAGCAGTTGATAAGCAAGTTGTTGTGGAGCCTGTGAAAATGGCAGGCGATCTCGATGTCATGCAATGGTTTGGGCAAGCCGCTATCGCAAAGCATAATGGCGCACTACACAAAACCACATTGCAAGTTTTATATCAGTTAAAGCAGGCGCAACGGCCAGTTCATAGTACCCGATTACATCCAATGGTGATCAGATAACAATGCAATACAACAATATCCTTATTGTCCGGCTCAGTGCCATTGGTGATATCGTGATGGCGTCAGGCCTTATTTCTGCACTAAAGGCACGTTATCCAGAGGCAAAACTGAGCTGGTTGGCAGAGCCTGCTGGCGCGACCTTGCTACAACAAAATCCACTGCTAGATGAGGTGATCCTGTGGCCTCGCAATGAGTGGCAAAAAGTGCGAAAAGCACAGGGGACCATAGCGCTACTTAAGCTAGTTAATAGCTTTAAAAAGCAGTTGGCTAGTCGACAATTTGACTTAGTGCTCGACGCCCAAGGACTCCTTAAAAGTGGCGTGCTAGCTTGGCTTAGCGGCGCTCAATATAAGGTTGGGATCAATAGTCGCGAGGGCAGTCAGTGGCTTATGAATAAGGTAGTGACCTCGCCTTGGTCTGCTGATATCAGCTCGGAATACAGAGCTGCTGCGACATTTTTTGGTGCGCCAGAAGCGGCATTTCAATACTCGCTCATTGCCTCGAAAGAGACACAACAACATACAGAAGCACTGCTATTGGAGCATACTCAAGGTCAACCTTATGTGGTGTTTTGCCCGTTCACAACGAGAGCTCAGAAACACTGGGTAGATGAGCATTGGCGTGAGTTGTATAAACAAGTAAATCAGTCTATTTGTGCGCATATTATTATATTGGGTGGACCAAGTGATATCGCGCATAGCGAGCGCTTAGAAAAACAGATGCCGGGGATCATTAATCTAACCGGGAAAACGACATTGCTTGAGTGCAGCGAGATCATTCGGGGAGCAAAAGGCGTGATTGGCGTTGATACTGGGTTGACGCATATGGCGATGGTGCATCATACCCCGGTTATTGCATTGTTTGGTTCAACCTTGCCGTATGAAAACACCTTCAATCCAAATGGTCGTGTGTTGAGCGATAAACTTGCTTGCTCACCGTGCAAACGCCGACCAACCTGTGAGGATCGTTTTGATTGTATGGTGGGGCTCACGCCACAAAGAGTGTCGAGCGCACTAGGAGAAGTGCTATGAAAGTTCTGCATATTGAAGCGGGCCGTCACTTATATGGCGGCGCACAACAAGTGGTATATTTAACCCAAGCGTTGCAGCAAAAGGGAATTGAGAACGTACTAGTTTGCCCGCCTAATAGTGAAATGATTGCAGCAGTTGATAAGCAAGTTGTTGTGGAGCCTGTGAAAATGGCAGGCGATCTCGATGTCATGCAATGGTTGCGTTTACGAAGGGCTATTGCTCATCATCGGCCTGATTGTGTTCATATTCACAGCCGTCGAGGGGTTGATACTTGGGGATTGCTTGCCGCGAAGTCGCTTAATGTTCCTGTTATTTTATCGAGGCGAGTCGACAACACCGAGCCACGCTGGTGGTCAAAATTAAAATACCCAGCCTACGATAAAGTGATCGCTATTTCAGAGGGGATCCGCCAAGTATTACTCTCACAAGGTGTCGCCTCTGAGCAAGTAAAGTTAGTCCACAGTGCAGTCGACACCCAGCGCTTTGCACCAAGTAGCGCGGAGCGGCAATGGCTGCTTGATGAGTTTGAACTGCCACAAAATGCTTTGGTTGTGGCTAATTTTGCGCAACTGATAGAGCGTAAAGGGCAGGATGTGATCATGCGTGCAGCCAAAAAACTCATTGTTGAGCATCCTAATTTGCGCGTATTACTGTTTGGTCGAGGGCCAAAGCAGCAACAGTATCAGGCACGTATAGATGAACTGGGGCTGCAAAAAATTGTCCAGCTGGTGGGATTTCGACAAGACGTAGCGCGTATCTTACCGGCGGTTGATATCGTTGCACATCCAGCATCGATGGAAGGGCTAGGCGTAGTGTTATTACAAAGCAGCGCATCTGGTGTGCCTGTAGTGGGCTTTGCTGCTGGCGGCATTCCTGAAGCGGTTGCGCACAATGAAACCGGATTACTTGCTCCGGTTGGTAATCAAGTTCAGTTTACCCAAGATCTTAATCGCTTATTGCAGGACCCGATTTTACGAGAGCAAATGGGCCGTAAAGGCCGCGCTAAAATGTGCAGTGAATTTGCCATTGAGGTGATGGCGGAAGGCAACTTGTCGGTATATCGAAGCGTGTTAACTGAGTTGGGAAGAGCGCCTTTAACTAGGGCCTGTTGACCTTTCAAGTTTGTTTTTGCAGCAGTTTGATTGGTATTTATACAAGGCAGAGCCTGCGTAGCATAGTATTCTATGTAAGTTAGGCGATAACACAGTAGAAATGCCAATCAAGCGCTGCCCTTTGGGTTCCCCTGAGTGCGCTTTGTTCATTGTTGCTCAACTTTTGCCTAGATTACTAGGCGGCAAGTCGAGCGTCGCGATCAAAACACACTCAGGAGAACAAAAATCAAACAGCAAAGGTCAACAGGCCCTAGCCAATCACAGAAAGTGTGAGTTCCAATAAGGATAATCACCAATGCGGCTTACTAGCTTGGTTCTTAGTGGGTTTGCAGCAATATAGCGGGCAATGGTATGCCTATCTTCTGTGGATCTGAGCTGATGATCATAATACGCGGTTTGCCAAATTTTGTATTTTGAATCCAGTTGTTTATTTAACCTGAGGTTTGGATAAGGAATGTTCCAACTCATTGTTGCTAAAGCACAACTTAGTTTTCTCCATGTCTAGCCAGAGAGTTTTAGGGAAAACAAGGCGAATTTACGCACCAATAGCTGGCTATTGGAAGTGAATTCAACGCAGTTAGCGCTAAAACTGGCTGCTAGAAAGGCATTAATTATCCGCAGCTCAGGTTATTTAGCAGGTAAGCTGTTCTGCCTTTTAATTCTCCAACAACCTTACCAAGTTGCGTATTGCCAAGTGTCAGTAAGCCATGAAAGTGATCTGGCATTAACACCCATGTTTGCCAGCAGCACTCAAACTTTTGTTCATTATGTGAGATAGATTGGCAAAACAATCGTGCCAGCCGATAATCCGTAAAATAGGGCATGCGTTTATGGCAGTTAAACGTAATGAAGTATTCCGCGTACGGGATTGATATCCTGCCTTTTCTCAGGTCATTCCAGCTCATGTGCATTCCTTGCAATTGAGAGATGAATTTTAAAGATAATCCCTTCGATTAAATCTGTCGAGGTGAACCTCGACCTACGGGGGATGGTAGGTCGTGATTTATCACGACATTAGGTTCCGAATGGATAAATCATTATCGCATCGAGGTAAGCCTCGACCTACGGTTGGATGGTAGGTCGTGATTTATCACGACAGGTTTGCGAATGGATTAACGATTATCGCATCGAGGTAAACCTCGACCCACATTTGGATGGTAGGTCGTGATTTATCACGACAACAGGTTTGCGAATGGATAAATGATTATCCCACCGAGGTAAACCTCGACCAACGTTTGGGTGGTAGGTCGTGATTTATCACGACAACAGGTTTGCGGTGGATAAATGATTACCCCGTCGAGGTAAACCTCGACCTACGGTTGGGTGGTAGGTCGTGATTTATCACGACAACAGATTCCGAATGGATAAATGATTATCGCATCGAGATAAACCTCGACCTACGGTTGGATGGTAGGTCGTGATTTATCACGACAGGTTTGCGAATGGATTAACGATTATCGCATCGAGGTAAACCTCGATCTACGGTTGGATGGTAGGTCGTGATTTATCACGACAGGTTTGCGAATGGATTAACGATTATCGCATCGAGGTAAACCTCGATCTACGGTTGGATGGTAGGTCGTGATTTATCACGACAGGTTTGCGAATGGATTAACGATTATCGCATCGAGGTAAACCTCGATCTACGGTTGGATGGTAGGTCGTGATTTATCACGACAGGTTTGCGAATGGATTAACGATTATCGCATCGAGGTAAACCTCGATCTACGGTTGGATGGTAGGTCGTGATTTATCACGACAATAGTTTTGCGAATGGATTATCGATTATCCCGTCGAGGTAAACCTCGATCTACGGTTGGCTGGTAGGTCGTGATTTATCACGACAACCAGTTCGCGACAACACATTCACGACTATCAAGGTGAACCAAACACGCACAAGGGCCGTTTAATTATTAATCGGTTAAACGAGGAGAGCATTATGCTTGCTGCCACACTAAAAGAAAAAATCGCTAATAAAGAACTCCATGCCATCGTGCTTAGCTACGCGGATTCAAATCACTACTTAGCTGGTGGTCAGGATGCTGATGGGAACTTGCATATCTTAATGCATGCCGAGGGCAAACTAACGCCGTTTAACTCGCTGCGAGAGGCCGAGACAAAGCTGGCGGAGCTCGGTGCAACTCAAGCCTATCTCAGAGTTGAGTCTGCCTATGATGAAATTGGTCCTGAGGACGCTTCTGGAACGCATATCAGCAATATGGAGATCCGTCACTTAGCTCCATCCGACATAACCGTTTAAATAAAAAGGCTTAAGCGCCCGCAGGTGAGCGCTTAAGCCTTAAAAGTTATCGAGTAGAGAGACCTTATTCTACTGAAAGTGTCATTGTTTTAGTTGCAACGGAAGCGGACTTTTCATCAACAACACTTAAACTTACTTGGTAGTCGCCTGGTGCAACAGGAGTGAATTGTAGGTTCGAGTCATGAGCTGCGGTACTGTCAAGCACTTCACCAGACGGAGCAACCACCTTCCAAAAATAGGTCAAATTGCCTGCATTGCTGTCGCTATCCATAACCGTTGGAGTTATCCAAAGTGCAGTATCTATTTTAGGTTCACCTTGATAATCCAGCGACGTAATTACTGGAGCGCTATTTTGAACAGCACTTACTTTGATGAATGCCGCGACGACCAAGTCAACCTTGCCATCAGACACGATGCATTTCAGCACATAGTTACCAGCTTCATCAAAGGTAATAGATGCGCGATTATCAGCATTATTGACCACTGCCGTGCTATTCTCAGGCTTCGTTTCAAGCGACCAGCGATAAGTGATCGGATCGCCGTCTTTATCTTCTGCGGATACCAAAAAGACTTTGGTTTCCCCTTCCGTAGCTGTAGATATTTGTGGGCTCATAGACGCTGTGGGTCCATAATTTTCAGGGTGACTCTTTATCACGCCACTGGCGGTTTGGCTTAGCTCACCGTTACTTACCTCCACAAAATAACGGTAACTCCCCTCTCCGTGAGGCGTAAAGGTCACCGTGTCGGTATCTTCATTCGTAACGGAATAGGTCAAACCGGCGTCAAATGGCTCAAACGTCCAAATAAAGGAAAGTGTTCTGCCGCTTGTATCTCTACTTCGCTTGGCGCTAAGCTCGATGGTTTCATTGATTTTGGTTGACTCTGGCACATCGACGAATACAAGCGGTTTGTTTGCTGCGCCTAATTTGGCCGTTAAGGTATGGGTTGCTTCACTTAAACGGCCCTGTTTGTCTTTAAGGCTAAAGCGGATTTTATATTGCCCTGCCTTATCTAATTGAAGCGAGGTGAGAAATCCATTTGGTGTTGCCATTGCGGCTTGGCTGCCGCTCGGTTTGCTGTCAAAACTCCAAAGCGGTGTTACAGCGCCTTGATACTGACTACCATCGCTTTTCAGTTCAACAAAAGTCATTGAGCTTAATGTAACCTCTGAAGGCGCTGAAATAACCGCTTTAAGAGCTGGCTGGTTATCTACAACGATGACTTTTTCCGATTTGCTATGCGATGATTTACCATCATAAACGGTTAAAGTAATGGTGTATTCACCCGCAAATTTAGAGGCGAAAGAGGCAACGTTATTGTTAGGGCTTACTAATGTATATTCATCAACATTAGCAGGTGCAGTGACTTGCCATTTATAACTGAGATTATCGCCGTCTGAGTCTGAACTGTTGCTCGCATCTAACCGTAGATGCTCGTTGATGGCAATTTCCTGTTTTGTGAGTGTGAAATCAGCGACAGGAGGCGTGTTCACACTTGGTGTGGTTTTTTCTTTTACACGGATCTCAAACTGTGTTGTCGATTCGTTACTACCTGACTTGATTGTTAGCCCTACTATGTAGCTACCTGCAACATCAGCGGTAAAGTGCGCTTGCTTAGCGTTGGGGTTAGAAAACTGAGCGATACTGCCTTGGGGTTTGGCTTGCCACTGCCATGTTATTTCGGCATTTTCAGGGATCGTACTTCCCGCTGTGCTAAGCTGAATGACGTTGCCTGTCTCCCCAAAGGCACTTGCCTGAATTTTAGCGACAGGCTTAGTCGTGGTATCCGTTCCTGAATCTGTATTATCGTTATTTGAATCAGTGTTGCCATTATTTCCATTTTTGCCGCCATCCTGATTGACTGGTGTAGTGTCACCACCTGAACCGCCGCATCCTGCTAGTAATAGTGAACAGCAAAATATTGATGTTATTAAGTTTTTGTTCATTTAATTGTCCTTTTAAGTACCTCAATTCGGAAATGTATCCTGATGTTCATCATATTTCCAGTTAAAATTTGTTCAGTGCAAAATTTAACTTGTTTAGGTTTTGAAGTTTCGACTATAATCGCCTTAAATTTCGAAACGAAACTTATTTAATGACTAAACGAAACACTCAACAGCGCAGACATACTATTCTTTCATGGGTAAATGAATACGGTGAAGTAAGCGTAGAATCACTCGCTGCTGAGTTTGAAACGTCAGAAGTTACGATTCGTAAGGATTTAACGGCACTAGAAAAAAGCGGCTTGTTACTACGCCGCTATGGCGGTGCGATAGCCCTTCCTAAAGAGATCACTGCATCAGGTAAAGATGAGCAAGACTCGGTACGTAAAACGGCCATTGCCAAAGCGGCCGCTGAGCTGATTAAAGATCATAATCGCATTATTATTGATAGTGGCAGAACTACCGAAACCCTAATTCCAGAGCTTGCGCAAAAGCGCGGCTTAGTCGTGATGACCAATGCGATGAATATCGCTAATCGATTGTTATCACTAGAAAATGAACCAACCTTATTGATGACCGGCGGGACGTGGGATCCGCACTCAGAATCCTTTCAAGGGCAAGTAGCAGAACAAGTACTGCAATCCTATGACTTTGATCAGCTTTTTATTGGTGCCGATGGCATTGATGTAGAGCGCGGCACAACTACATTCAACGAATTAATTGGGCTGAGCCGTGTGATGGCAAAGTCAGCCCGAGAAGTGATTGTAATGGTCGAATCCGACAAGATTGGCCGTAAAATTCCGAATTTAGAAATACCTTGGGCACAGATCACCACTTTGATCACCGACAACAACTTGGCCGATGACCTCCGCCAAGCGATCGAAGCGCGTGGTATACAACTTATCTGTGCTGAACTACACACAACGTGCAAATAATGGAGAGATTATGTGTGGAATCGTAGGCGCTGTTGCTGAGCGTCCAGTAAACAAAATTCTTATCGAAGGCTTAAAACGCCTTGAATACCGTGGTTATGACTCTGCGGGTGTCGCACTTTGCGAAGGCGGCGCACTCAATAGCGTGAAAGCCGTAGGTAAAGTGGTAAACCTAGAATCTGCGCTTGAAAATGCAGAAGTAAAAGGTACTACTGGTATCGCGCACACGCGCTGGGCAACACACGGTGGCGTAACAGAAGCTAACGCGCACCCGCATATTTCTAACAGCGAAATTGCGCTGGTACACAACGGTATTATTGAAAACCACGAAGGTTTGCGCGCGGCGTTAAAAGAAGACGGCTACGAGTTTTTATCTGACACCGACACCGAAGTGATGGTACACCTGATCCATCAACTCAGACAGCAACACACTACATTACTTGCTGCCGTGCAAGCAGCGGTAAAACAGCTTGAAGGTGCATACGGCACGGTATTATTTGATAAAGCCAATCAAGATGAAATCATCGTGGCACGCTCAGGCAGCCCACTGGTTATCGGCCTTGGCCTTGGCGAAAACTTTATTGCCTCTGATCAACTTGCGCTATTACCAGTAACACGCAGCTTTATCTTCCTAGAAGAAGGCGATGTAGCACGCATTACTCGCGAGACGGTAGAAATCTTCGACATTCACGGTAATCCTGTAGAGCGCGAAGTAGTTGAGTCTAACATCACGCAAGATGTGTCGGGCAAAGGCGAATACCGCCACTACATGCTAAAAGAAATCTACGAGCAGCCTATGGCCGTACGTAATACACTTGAAGGCCGTTTAGATAACGATCGCGTTAGTATCGACGCATTTGGCGACAAAGCCAATGAAATCTTTAAAGATGTAAAACACGTACAGATCATCGCATGTGGTACGTCTTACCACTCAGGCATGGTGGCGCGCTACTGGCTGGAGCAATTTGCAGGCGTAAGCTGTAACGTTGAAATCGCTTCAGAATTTCGCTACCGCGACTCATTCGTGCATGAAAGTAGTCTATTGGTAACTATTTCACAATCAGGCGAAACCGCAGACACGCTTGCGGCACTGCGTCTTGCCAAAGAGCAAGGCTATATGGCGTCGATGACCATCTGTAACGTACCAGGCTCATCACTTGTACGTGAGTCAGATCTTGCCTTTATGACCAAAGCCGGCGCTGAAATTGGTGTGGCATCAACCAAAGCATTTACGACTCAATTAGTTGGCTTATTGATGCTAACTGCATCAATCGCGCAGGAAAAAGGCCGTGACCAAAGTGCAATCGTCAACGCGATCAAAACCCTGCCAACCAAGCTTGAAGAAACCCTAAGCATGGCTGACGGCATTGAACTTCTTGCAGAAGAATTTGCCGACAAGCACCACTCACTATTCCTAGGCCGTGGCTCACAATACCCAATCGCAATGGAAGGTGCGCTTAAGCTTAAAGAGATCTCCTACATCCACGCCGAAGCTTATGCAGCAGGCGAGCTAAAACACGGCCCGCTCGCGCTTATCGACGCAGATATGCCTATCATCGTCGTTGCACCAAACAACGAACTGCTTGAAAAGCTAAAATCAAACGTTGAAGAAGTACGCGCACGCGGCGGTATCATCTATGTATTTGCAGACAAAGACTCAAACTTTGCCTCAGACGACACCATGCGAGTAATGAACGTCAACCACGTAGAAAACATCATCGCCCCAGTGGTTTACACCATACCACTACAGCTACTTTCATACTATGTCGCCGTGATCAAAGGCACCGATGTTGACCAACCGAGAAATCTGGCAAAGAGTGTAACGGTAGAATAAGAGAAGGCGCGCAAGCGCCTCATGTGTGACTTAGGAATATAGTTTCATCCCAAGTATTAAAGTATCATCCTAAGTAATACAGTTTCATACCGCATTGAGAGAAAGCCGACTAAGATGTAATCGGCTTTCTAGTTTTATATACCCTCTTATTTTCGAACGGCTAGTGCAGCCTTCATTGGTAAATCTAGTGCTAGGTTACCCCAGTTTTCAAAGTAGGGACTGGTTGCATTTCTTGCAGTTTTTGGGTGTCTAATAGCCCACTCTTGAAGATGTAAAAAGAGTTCTGACTCCGTAATTTTTTTAAAATACGGTTCGAAAGGTGAACTTAAATCTTCCGTAACAAAATCAATAAGTAAATGTTCAGATAAATTGTATGCCACTTGTTTGCTTAACAGGGCGAGAGGTATGCGAGGTTCCCCACCAGAATATTTGCATATATGTAGGGCGAATAAATCAATATCTTTGTCTCGACGATTAAGTGGAGAAGGATAAGTGATTTTAAGCATATCACCATATGATACGCTGCCTAGAACGTATTCAGTTGCTCTATGGACACAATAGGATGGAGAGTTATAACCAGTTATAACTAGATCTCGAATATTGCTATTTGGATACCCTATACCTACAGATAGAGAAAAGACTAAGCCATCAAGGCATACACGGTGAAAGTCATGTTTCCGTACAGGGATTCTGCATGCATAAACAATTTCTTCAATGTTGTGCAGCGCAAGTCTCTCAGCAGCTCTCCTATAAGCGACTTCGAGTTCAATGCCTTCTTTTTTTCGAAGCTCCCTACCTAGATTTGTAACTTTTAGCAGAGTGTTTGAGTTGAATGTCAGAAATCCAGCGCGATGCTGGTTTGAATGAACGTCATTGCTCTTCAGTTCGGCTTTAAGTGTATTGATATTGTAATTGTCAGGCTTCCCAGGAAGAGATTCTGCTACCATAGCAGATAAAAAAGTAGGCTTTCTACGGTACTGCCCATTCGAGCCATCGATTAACTTTTCATTTAGGGCCGATATAAATTCTTTAAATGACTCATTACTTTGAGGAAAAATAGAATTTTGCACAGTGTTCACTCTTTAATTAGTGAGAATTTGTTAAGGCGGCTTTGGTTTTCAACTCAACATTTCTCAATTAAAGAAACAAAGTGAATTAGGACTCAAGAAATTTACCAAAATCCAGCTTTCTGGACCCAAAGCAATACGCAGGCTTGTGAAACCTACTTCAAAACGACCTAACGCAATAGTGGATAGGCGGTTGAAAAAGAAGCGTAATAAGATTAATGGGCTTCAAAGAAATGATCAATACTTAGCCATGTGATTACGACTAAGTTCTATGTTTTTTATTGTTTATTAATGCTATAGTTGTGGCCATGCTGAAATTTCAATCAGTTATAGCGGTATATTATGTCTAGGAAGATTGGCCATACTGAGGCGCAATATCGTAAGTGGATTAAAGAGGGACGCGGTACTGGCGAGTATCAGGATTACAAGCCGTGGTTAACGGTTTATGATGCGCCATCCGATGGCCGTGTACATCGAGTTTTTGGCTATAAGTCCAAACGAACCCATCATTTATTATCCGATCTTGAACTATCCATGTTCTACTTGCTCGAGTGGCGGCAGGATGTGCTGCAAGTCAAAGAGCAGTTTCCGCTTGAGCGTGAGATAACTCTAGAGTTAGCCGAATCTGCTGGCATCAAACACCCAAATGTTCGGGGCGTAGACCAATACCTTTCGAGTGACTTTCTCGTTGAAACAACCTCGCGAGATCTCCCCAATTTTGCGTTACAAGCCAAATATGTCAGCGCTTTTGAAGAACAGAGAAAGATAGAAATACTTGAACTCGAGAAACGCTTTTGGCACGAAAAGCAGATCCCTTGGCAAATAGTCACTGAGCAAGAGATCCCAAAAGTCGTTAAAGCGAATGTTGAATGGGTTTACCCATTACAAGGTGAACATGAAGAAGCACCAGACTCAGCCATTGAGCAAGCCAGATTCTATGCCGATTACTTTGCAAAGCACCCCACTAAAACGCTTATAAACGCCGGCAAAGAGATAGATACCGCCTATGGGCTAGACTTAGGAGAGTCGTTGTTTGAGATAAGAGCTTTGCTGGCTGACCGTTACTTTACCTTTGATATTTTTACGCCAGTCCAAAAGCTACAAGTTGGTCATCTTAAACTAGGTAACGTTGAGCAAATTCAGGAGGTATTTCGTGTTTCAAATCAATGAAGTATTGCAATACGAACAAACCTTGTATCGCATTTTAATGGTGTTTGATTATTACGTGCTTTGGATAAAAGTGCACGATGACAAAGCCTTTCCTGAGCTTGTTGAAATAGCTGAGTTAGAACAGGGCTTTCAAGATGAAGTGCTAAAACGTGTAGCCGACCCATACAGCGATATTGCTACTGTAATTCCAGATGCAGGTTCTACCGCTCAGTTAAAACGTGATGAGAACTATGCCGCAATCAAGCCATTGGTAGAACTTGAGAACTGCTATGAACCTAAAGCGCGTGGCAAAGTGGTCAATCAAATAATGGTTGAGACAGGCAAAACCAAACAGTCTATTTATCGTTTTGCTCGCAGATACTGGCAACGTGGCCAGATCCCCAACGCATTATTACCCGATTATAAAAACTCAGGTGCCAAGGGCCAAAAGCGTCGAGCTACAACAAAGTTAGGGCGACCGCGCAAATACATGCCAGGCACTGGCGCTTTAATTGATGATTTCGCAGAGAAGCTTTTCCGCATAGCGATTGAAAGGCACATATTAACCGACAAAGGTAAAACTTTTCGCTATGCACACAACCGTTTAAAAGATATCTATAGTCAGTACTTTCCAGAGCTACCTGAAGAAGAGTTACCCACCTATTGGCAAATGGAGCATTTCTACAAACGTGAGTATCGCCAAGTAGACAAAATTGAAGCGCAGGCGGGTGAGATAAAGCGAAAGAAAGATATTCGACCACTAACTGGTACTGCCGCCGCAGATGTTTTGGGCCCTGGTATGCGTTATGAAATTGACGCCACAATCGCAGATATTTATTTAGTCTCTGACTCCCAAAGAAGCAATATTGTTGGCCGCCCAGTGATTTATATGGTTATTGACGTATTTAGCCGCATGGTGGCTGGGTTTTATATTGGTTTTGAAAACCCTTCATATGCCGCTGCTATTCAGGCAATACATATGGCCACGACGGATAAATCAGACTACTGCCGTCAGTTTGGTTTTGACGTAACCCCGCAGCAATGGCCGTGTATTGGCTTACCTTCAGCATTGTTGGCTGACAGAGGCGAGTTAATGGGTCATCAAATTGAATGCCTTGAAAAGGGCTTTGGTGTTCGCGTTGAAAATACACCACCGTTTAGAAGCGAGGCTAAAGGGGTTGTCGAACGAGCGTTTCGCACTTTCCAACAAGCATTCAAACCGTTTGCACCTGGTGTGGTCACAGGTACCAAAATCAAAAAGCAAGGCGACAGAGATTATCGCTTGGATGCGAAGCTTACTATTCAAGAGTTTACTAAAATCATTTTGGGTGCAGTACTTTATCATAATCAATATCACGAAATTGAAAGTTATGACAAAGCTGCTGATATGCCAACGGACTTACCAAATAACCCTCTGGCGATATGGAATTGGGGCTTGCAGAATCGCACGGGTCGATTGAAAAAGCCAGCAACTGAGCATCTTCGTGTGGCATTGATGCCAAGAACTCGGGCAACTATATCTGACTCGGGAGCCTGTATATTTGGCGTGTATTACACCAGCGCAGAGCTTTTAAAGTTGGGCTGGATGCATCGGGGTAAGGAAGTTAAACGCCCTAAAAGTGTGGAAGTTGCCTATGCCCTAGCAACGGCAGACTACATCTACATTTATCACGGCCCTAACAGCAATGACTATTTTGTGTGTCAGTTGGCAACACGCTCAAGACAGTTTTCAGGTGCGAGTTTTTGGGATGTGTGGCAGCAAAATGATGAGTTAAAACAGACTCATGCTGATGCAAAACTAGTCGCTGATGAGCAAAAGCGAGCCTTGGAGCGACAAGTGATAGAGGTGGTTCAGCAGGCAGAAAAGGCCGCGCCAAAACACATCGGTTTGTCGGATGCGGAGCGTATTCGCAATATTCGAGACAACCGAACAGAAGAAAAAGCCAAAGAGCGTAAAGAGCGCGCCTACAAGCCTGTGGACATCGACACGAGTAAATCAGCGCAAGTACATTATCTCTCTGAGCCAGATGACGATTTGGACTTTCCAGACTTTTCAGATCAGTTGTTTAAGGAGGATGACGACGCATGAGTTTACCCTCTAACATCTTCCGCGCGGTGTATCAGGAGTCTGAGATTGAGCGTTACAAAGGTAACCCGTTTATTGAAGCGCTACCAAGTGTAAGCAAAATAGAAGAGCTGAAAACTAAGCTAGAGGGCAAAGTAAAATACAACCCTGCGGCGGGGTATTTAGACGCGAGGCAGCGTGCTCACGAGTTATGTGGTTTGCTTGATGACTTCTTTCAACCTTTGTCGATGCATGTGGCGCTTGAGGAAAAAATAGCGTTGATGATCCGTGGGGGCTATGTTGCCAGAAACATTGCGACTGGCCAGCTACAGCAACACTTACAAAACGGCTACGAGCGTTTGATGACGGGCGACATTAGCAGTTTTCGTTTTGCCGAAGCGCCCTCTACGGCACGTTGCTTGTCACTTATTGGTTGCTCTGGATGTGGTAAAAGCTCCAGCGTGCTACGAATATTGGCCACCTACCCACAAGCGATTTATCACGAAAAATATAATACGTACCAGCTCGCCTATTTGCGTATCGAGTGCCCCGTGGATGGGTCATTAAAAAGCCTCTGCTTAAACTTCTTTAAAGAGGTCGATAAACACCTTAATACTGATCTTACAGAGAGATACGGTTATAAACGTCATAGTACGGAGGTGTTACTGTCATTTATGGGACAAGTCGCCAATCAATATGCCATTGGTGTGTTAGTCATTGATGAAATACAGCGTTTAGGCCGCAAACAAAAAGAAGGGCAAGAACGCATGCTCGAGTTTTTTGTGGCTTTGGTGAATATTATTGGCGTGCCGGTGATTTTAGTTGGTACCCCCAAAGCAAGGCCGATATTTGAGCTGGAGTTACAATCAGCAAGGCGCAGTACTGGCATTGGCTCTATGGTGTGGGCGCCCCTGCCACAGCACAAAAATAGAATCGATACAGCAACGGGTAAACCAAAACCCACAGAGTGGCGATTGTTAACTGACAAGCTTTGGCAGTATCAGTGGCTTATTCACCGCGATGAACCGCTCACAGAAGAAGTCCGCAATACTTGGTTTGAGCTGTCACAAGGTGTATTAGATATTGTGGTTAAGTTATTTGTGCTTGCACAACTACGCGCCATTATTACTGGCGTTGAACGGCTATCTTCAAAACTATTTAGAAAGGTATATGAGTCTGAATTACAGCCGCTCCATCCAATGATTGAAGCGCTCAAGTCTGGTAAAGCTAAGAGCATTGCCAAGTATTCAGACTTAAAATACAAAGAGATTGATAAGCGGTTGTTGGAACTCAGTCAGCAGATCTCTGAAGTTACCGCTGCTAAGTCAGACACACTCCCTTTTGCGAGCGACTCAGAGGCCATGAGGCTTTATAACCTTTTGCTAGGCATGGGGTGTGAATCAGAGTTATTGGTACCATTAGTGCAAAAAGCCATTAAAGATCACCCAAACCTGCAGGTAAGAGCGCTTATTCCACTCGTTCTTGAATGGTATGAGCAAATGCCAGACGAAGTGGAAGAACCCAAAGAGAAGCCAGCACTAATCAAGCTTAAGGATTGGCATACATTGCCTAGTGACGATTTACGTTTTGGCTATTCTCAACACAAAAAGCAATCGGATGAGCTTTACCAATACTACAAACAACAAGGAAAGATTTTTGATGTGACCGCTTGGCTTAAACAAAGCGTGTAGCATGGCCTGTTTACCCGTACCTTACCCTGATGAGCTGCTTTACAGCGTCATTGCAAGGTACGGTGTGCACGCAGGTATCACGTCACCCAAGCAATTGCTTGATGAGGTATTCCAAAACCGCCAAATAATCGCCTCAGTAGCCTTTCAAGGGCATTTATCGCAGATCTCAGCTCATTATCAAGGTAACGCTGATTTAACACCATACAAGCTGTTACAGGGGCATACGCTTTTTCCGTTGTACGCACCTTTTGTGCACCTCGACATTGCAGCTCAAGCTAAACATGAGCTACTGACCGATTGCAGGCACTCGGCAGAAGTACAGCTAGGCAAAGCCGCATCCAAAGTTAAAAGCCCGCACTACCTGCGTTACTGCCCATTGTGCATAACAAAGCAAATAGAACAATATGGAGAACCTTTTTGGACGCGGCGCTGGCAACTGCCTGGTTTATCAGTATGTGCGGAGCATGGCGTGCAATTGATAAACAGCCCTATTTTAATAAGCGTGTTGCATAGGCACCAATTTATTGCGCTGAGCCCTTATGTGCTTTTGCATTCAAATCCAAATCAAACAAACCACAAAATCACACTACTAGCGGAATATGCACAGCAACTGCTGAACTTGTCAGAGCACCATATACATCCGTTGCAATGGCGCTATTTTTATCATCACTTGGCTTATCAGCTGGGGTTTGTAAGGGGTAAGCAGGTTGAGCACGCGCTGATCGCACAATTAGTGTTAGGGTATTGGGGCAGCCATACCCTCGCAAGCTTTGGGCTCGATATAAACAAGAATGAAGACACTAATTGGTTGAAGTGTTTGTTTAGAAAGCACAGAAAATCATTTAGCTACCTTCAGCACCTACTGGTGTGGCAAGCATGCTATGAGGAGCAGTTAGATATGGCGAGCATACTCAGTACTGCATCAGCATTACCGCACACCCCATATGATGATGTGCCTGTTAGCATAGAACCTGCGCTTGTAGACCAAGCACGTCGCGCAAAGTGGCAATGTGCTGTGGCCAAGTTTGGCGTTAAAGGCGCGAGGCAAAACGGTTTTGCTCACCTCTACACATGGTTGTATCGACATGACAAACAGTGGCTCATGCAATTTAATCAAGGATCGATGCGACCAAATGTTGCAGAACCAAGTAGGGTTGATTGGCCGAAAAGAGATAAGGAATTTGTTAGGCAACTAATTAATTTAATGAATAAAGTTGAAAATCAAGTAGATACTGCGCGATATACAATCACTTGGTTTGCAACCCACGCAAACATTCCATTGTCTCAGATCAAAAAAACACATAGGTTACCTTTATGTAAATTGTTTTTTAATAAATATTGTGAAACTATAGAGGAATATCAATGCCGTCGTATCGCTGTGGCATGTATTCGTTGTATTGCAAAACATCAAATACTCAGAACTTGGCGAATTGAACGTATGGCAGGGCTAAACGAGAAAAGGACCCGACCACTCGCGTCGCAATTGCTAGGATTTGCAGTAAAGTATGAACCAAGTTGATAGATTTAAAACGCTACCAGACAACGCCAGAATACAGGCGATAGGTAATCTGTTTAAATACAATGACCGTAAAACTTGGGATATTGGTGTTCGCTTTAAGCAATCCACGCGCAAAGCCCTTAAGTTTAGCCAGCTACCCTATTTAAGCCGACAAGTCGTACTAAACCAAACTGTTGATGCCATCCCTCCAGGATTCCCGATTAAATTTACCTTACCCGACCGTGCATTTTGGCAAACTGCCACGGTGGGCGACAGCGGTTTAGTGACGTATAAGCTGAGCGAAGAACAATCGCAAAAATGCTTTGTGTTTGAAAGTGCAGGCAAAACCATTTATTTACCACAGTTGGAGCTGGCCAGAGGCTTATTTTTTACAAACAACTATCTGGCAAACGCCGCATTAATTAATAGTGCGCTCGACTTAGAGTTTTACGTTGACCAAGACCCAAACAACGATGATAGAGAGTTTCCTTTGGAGCTCGTGATCAACGCCTTACCAACAACATTATGTCCAAAAGTACTGTTTGATAATGAAGGGTTTAGACATCAAATTGCTTGGTTATTGTTAAACAGTGACATTAAAAACTCGTTTAACAGTATCTATCAGTATTTTTCGCAAGAGCGAGTTAGGGCACCTAACGTAGAGCGTTGGACGTTTCGATTCGATCCACCTCAGCTCAAGGGTGTAAAAGTGGCGGCAAGAGGTTGGAAGTCAGGTGATGAAAGTACATGGTTTATCAATCGCATAGAATTGTTAGATGGTTTGTTCTTCCCTGACATTTCGGATATTGGTTATTTGCACCCAAATTCAACCGAAATCAAACCTAGTTCGGGTAAAGGAAAAGGCGGCACCTACCCACAGTTGCCTTCGCAGCGAGAAATCGACGAAGAAAGCGATGGAAGCGAAGATAACGAGTCTGCATTGATATTCTGTGATGCAACACAGCGCATATACAACAGAGTTCCTCGCACTCGTAAAGTTTACGCCAAAGCTCGGAATAGCTTAGGGGGCAAAGAGGACGAAGACAAACCCAGCACCCTACCACCCGAGGTAAGCACCGATGATTCAAATTCACGTGGTGACACGCCACGAACCGCAGTTGATGGTCTTGATGACCAAACCGACAACGCCCACTTATATCTCAACAAGTTCGATAGCTTCTTCAAAATGCTGGAGATATTAGAAAAAAAGCATGGCGTTAAGCAAAGTAATCCTGTCATTCGTAAGCTGCCTGCTGTTGGCCGAAGTAGAAGCCATTTGATGAATGATTGGTCTGCGAGGTGTATGGCTGTAGTACGAATTGAATATAAAAACAAAGGCTATTTCCTGTTAGAAGTGGATACTTCAGATGGTAGAGCATCCATCGCCACCAAAATCATTTCGGCTCAAGCATTAGCGCCAAAAGGCAAGTTACGAGACTTTATATCGGAGATAGAGCAAGGGCTGCTTAGTAACCAATTCTGCTGGCCAAAGAAATACTTTGATGCGCTGGTTGGTGAAGGCAATCACAAAAGTGTGTCGCATCAGCCTTCAAAGAATGAAGGTAGATTGAGTGAGGAAGATGTGAATAGGTGGGCTGCTCGATTCGTTAAACATTTTAGTTAGAAAGCCACCAACAACTAATATACAACTACAATTATTTATCATCTTGAAAGCCATTGGGTGAACTTGTTTCACTAAGCATATATTAAAACGGTCCATAATATGAGGCGCGGATAAAGGAAGTACATCTCTTATGAATAAATACATTACTAACTTATTGGGGACGGAAGATAAGTTGTTGCAATTACTCGGGGTGCCACCCAGAGAAAACTTGGTCGGATACGTTTACTCTATGGATTTTAGTGAGGCGTTAGTTCTTACGAATGACTCATTTAAGGAGGCGGTAGCGGGAGTACCACATAATAGCTTTCTTGTCGCTACGTCTTTAAACCCAAACAATATCTCCGTTGCAACAGAGCTGGACAGGGAGGTGATTCTTTTGAGGGTTCTAGGACCCTCTAAATTACCGACAGATGAAGATTTTGTTCGGACAAGAATCGAGCACAATCAAAGGCGAACATCAGGCGAAGTATTTGCAAACGATAAACTGGATGGCCTAGATGTGTTGACTCACTCAGAACTACAAGCGGGGGGATTAAGATGCAGGATCTTAGGTACTTTTTATATTGATAATGGTGAGTTGCGTCTAGGTAGTGACATTGAGAACTACATGTCAACTAGTCGAATGAGAGTATTTAAACCGAGAGATGAGGCTTTAAGTACCATAGTGAATCACGTAAATGAAGAAGTGAAGCGGAAAGCACTAGAGGAAGCAAAAAAATCAGGTTTTGGTGCTTTGCCTACAGCAATCAAAATTGGAACTGTCAGGTATACGTCAACATCGAGGTTACACCGGGCTAAAACAGAAACTCTTGTACCTGTACAAATACAACCTACAGATTTCTTAGCCCGCAGGACAGCCATATTGGGCATGACTAGAACAGGTAAATCAAACACTTTAAAGACGACTGTGTCGTCAGTTGCTATGTCCGCAGCAAAGGATAGTACCGCCGTTGGTCAAATTATATTTGATATAAATGGCGAATATGCAAATGTGAATCAACAAGATGATGGAAGCTCAATAGCTGATGTATTTCATGGTGATGTTATTCGATACCGAGGTATGCCCAGCGCTGATCCAGACGTACGTGATTTAAGGAATAATTTTTACGAGCAGCCTGATGTTGGTCTAAAGATCATTCAGGATATTTTGAGAGATGAAAATATCACGGCTGGCGACATGAGAATTTTAGTCTCCTCCATTTCTCTAGACCAACTTCCTGATGATGCAAGCGAAAGTGAAAAATCTCGATTCAAAAGGCATATGGCCGCATTTAAAGCATTGATTTATTCAAAGGGGTTTCAAGCTACGAAGGGTTACAAAGTTTCTTTATCTATATCGAAGGAGGTCAAAAGACAAATACTTGAGCAAAACTATTCGGAGATTGTCATCCAATTAGAAGAGCGCCTTGGTAAGAAAGCATCACAAGCAGAGTTGATTGAGGAAGCAGAGAGCTTTTTCCCAGATTATAAAGCGGGTGTATCACTAGGTGAGCTTGTGAAATTTTTCACTGATGCTAGAAGTGCAGATAAAAAAATTAGGAAAGAATACGAAGTTGCAGAAAGGGAGTTCAGAACAAAAAATACAAAAATCCCTAGTGGGGTTTGGCCATCGCTTAGGAGCAAGAAGACGGGTGATGATTGGCTTGACGACAATTTAAAAGCTTTATGTAATTTAATTGTTGGCAAGAATGAAACAGATATGCCAATACGAGTTAAAAGCTATCTAGGTCCAATAGCAGACTACCATAGTGTCAGTCGTAGTAATGAGGTTGAGGCTGAAATATACGAGTATTTGAAGTCAGGTAAAATTGTTATATTGGATTTGTCGGTAGGATCTGAAATGGTTCGTAAAGCAATGGCTTTACGCATTGCACGCCATATCCTTACGAGCTCCATGAGTCGCTTTCATAAGAATGAGCCTCTTTCAAACATTGTCATTTATGTTGAAGAAGCCCATAACCTAATAGGTAAGAAAGATGACTTAACAGGAGTATGGCCACGAATAGCAAAAGAAGGGGCTAAAGCTAAAATTGCTTTTGTTTACGCTACTCAAGAACCATCTTCGATACATCCAAATATTCTAGCCAACACTGAAAATTGGTTTGTAACACACTTGAACAATGAGGATGAACTTCGAGCTCTCGGAAAGTTTTATGACTTTTCAGACTTTCATGAATCACTAAAAACAGCTCAAGATGTTGGTTTCGCGCGTATAAAAACGCTTTCCTCTCCATTCGTTGTACCTACGCAAATTAATCGATTCACACCGCAGGAGCTCGCGCGGGAATATACGATCATAAAACAGCAAGGAGGTGCTTGATGCCATATAGCAGAGAGTCAGCTGGAAAGGGGGGGCATATTGATTTAGTGAAAAACCCGGATGTACAAAACTTCCTTAACGAATGTAAATGTTTAACTCAGCCCTCAGCAGAAGAGGCGAAAAAAATTACTGAGGATTATGTGTATTGGGAGGATGGAAACAGTAAATTGCCAGACTATGTCGTAGCCTCTGATGCTAGCCCGTACAAAGAAGCTATCTCGGGTTTATTTCCGAGTACACAAATAGGCTACGTTAAGAATAGTATGATAATCATAGAGGTATCTGAATTCGACAACCTTCAGCCGGTTAATTCAAATTTTGTTGATCCATTCAAAGTGGCGGAGCTTCACCGTAGCGGAGATCCCATTTCATTTACTTTACCTGGATGTAATGTTAGGTATAAGGGAGCGGAAACAGTCAAAGATGGTTTTAGGCTGGCAGTTTATGAGCAACTTTCTGATATGCGCACTAGTTTCACTAATGATGATAACTTCAATGTTGTAGGAACTTTACTTGCGATAGATGATGGAGAAGTTGAACTGGAGCTATGCCCTGCTTGTGGTAGCAAAGAAGAATTTAAGTTTAAAAAAAGTGAAGAAGTACAGCGTTGCGTCGCATGTCAGAAGGATGTCTATATTACGGATGTTATGAGGATTCATGAGCAAATATCAGACCTTGGTGATAATGGCTCAGCTATTACTCGGTTTATGAATGTAGTTGAGCATCTGATTATTGCATCTTTTATCCGTATGGTTGGGTATCGAGATCCGTCATTATTGAGTAGGATGGCATTTATTGTTGATGGTCCTTTGGCCATTTTTGGGCAACCAGCAAAAGTTCACACGAGACTGCTAAGACTATATGAAAAAGTCAGGAAACATCTGGTTGAAAAGGGGTATCAACCCCCTCTAATTATTGGTATACAAAAAACAGGCCCTGCCGTTGAACATGCTAAGGCTTTATGTCCCTACATTCCTATGGGAGCATTTAGAGTAATAGATGATGAATATCGCCACAAGTATATTGCAGCTCGTTCAGAAACATCCGCCAACTTTGGGCATGAAACCTACTACGGGCAAGATTTTATATTTAAAACAAGAAGCGGGAAGGTGTTTGTTTTTGGCCTAGTTTATCCATTCGCCAAAAAAGTACCTTCTCATATCGAAGGTGAAGAAGCGACTAGTAATTCAAAAGCTAGATTTTCTGAAGAAAAAGTTGAAGTCGAACGCTATAGAGAACAGCTAAAATTAGCAATGAGTTTAATTACTCACTTTGAACTTGAGTTATATGAAAATGCGATTGTTCCTATAGCCCTCGCTCATAGACACGCATCGATAAGCTTAGTTCCTGGAGGGAGAGTTCTTGAGATACTATCCAAAAAGGGTCTAAATCTATAAAGTCGCAATGCAATTAGCTCTTTTCTTTGACACTTTCTTCAAACTTAATTTCTGAGGAACCCTAAGAGTGGTGCTAGCAATAAGCAGCTCGGTACCTTTCTTTTTGTCTGCTGCGCTATAGTTCAACGAAAAAGTAAAAAGCCTATACTTTGAGTATAGGTTTTTTATTGCTTCAGCATAGTCGTAAGTCATTACCCACTTTCCCTTTATTTCGCTAATAGCATAAGCCAGGCGTTCGTGATCATTTGGCTCATAAAAGTTAGTGTATAAGCTTTGGCCTTTTACAAAGTATGGGGGGTCGATGCAATAAAAGCTTCGGTCAATGTGTGTCTCAATATGTTGAATAAAATCAATGGCATCCATGTTATAAATATGGATTTGATTGGAAAAGCTGGCAATTTTTCTTATTTTGAGAATGAGGTCTGCTTTGTTAAAACGACAATCTAGCTTATAGCTACTTTTTTGCTCTAATCCGCCAATAACTCCTGCTTTTTGAATGATTCCAGACCTATTTGTCCTATTCAAGAAAAAGCTAGAAAAGCCAAGAGTAAGACTATCTACGATATTTTTTGATTCTTGAATTGCTTTTTGTTTATGCCATTCATCTAACGTTATATCTGTTTTTTCAATGAGCTCTATAAATTCGTCCGTGCGGTAAAGTATTGAGTGCCAGAATGACCATATAGAAATGTCGATATCATTTAAATGGATATGTGGAACAGAGCCATTAAATAGTAACGATAGTGCTAAACCAGCTCCTCCCGCATAAGGCTCCACATAGTGAGCTGTGCGAAGGTTATTTGTGTTTATCAACTCTGTGACCATAGGGGTAATGGCTGTTTTACCACCTGGGTAGCGGAGTGGTGACGGGGTGACTGGCATTATTACTTAGTTCTCCTGGCTGCTCGCGACATTGTACCACTGTTTTAACTATCTTGGCCAGAGAAAGAGTATCGTGGCTTAATTGATAGAATAGTGGCGACTGCATACATTTTCATGTATCTATATGGAGTGAATTTTGTAGTGAAAATTAAGTTCTTTAAAAGATGAGAAATGAAAATATTTATGTAAAATATAATGATATAAGACTGTAAGGATAGTGTGAAATGAACATACCAGAAATATCAGAGGGTTCCCAATATTGGGTAGTAAGGGCTGGGAGAAGCGGAGTTGACTTTAACCTCTTTGCTAAGACTGGTGTTGTTGCATTGGGCCATATGGATCATGTTAGATTAGATTCTGAAGGACGTATTACAGCTGAACACCTACCGCGAATCCAAAAAGAACTCAATAAACTTAATCAATCTTTACCTGTCGACGATAGGCTTGTAACAGCTCAAATGACCGCGAATTATAATCAGATAAGGATGCTTGTTGAAGATATTAAGGTTGGTGATACCATTTTTACTTTGACTCATTCGCATATTTTAGTTGGAACTGTGATATCACAAGCTTATGTAGACTCTAAGCCTTTGAAGGTCCAAATACAAAAAGATGATGGTTTTATTACACGTGAATTGAATGGTATATTGAAGCGAGATGTGAAATGGGAGGAACAGCGTTTAAGATCTACTTTGCCACCACCAATACAAGCCTCGCTCAATTCTCAAAGAAGCGTATTTTCTCTTCAAGCACACTCTGAACTCCTAACTCACTGGCTATACAGCTGCTATATTCAAGGAAAGAAGTTTCACTTCACGAATAAGATAGGACATGAAGGAGATATCTCTCAGTTTCACTTAACAGAATTTCAGAGAATAATTCAGCAGCTTGAGTTATTTTCAAATAACCCGAGTAGTGTTGAATGGTTTCTGACCGACCAAAATCAATTTTTAGATGCCTACACTGACTTTGGAAAAAGCGGTGGTTACACATTATCAAATAAGAGTATCTTCACTTCACCAGGTTCTGTATGGGGGAGTGTAAGCTTTGAGCAGCGTGTTCCTATGCTACTATTTATAGCTTCTCTAACCAGCTGTATGGGAGAAAATAGTTCATTTCAGAGTGAAGAAGATGGACAAGTAATAAGTGCTAATAGTGAGCATATTAATAAGGTACACGATGGCGTTGTGAGGCACACACCTTTTGAATTACATAAGAGTAAACTCGAAATAGAATTGGCGAAACCTAACAAAACGTCACTAAAAGAAATCAAAGCAGTTAAGGAAGACATGAAGTTAGCGACTTTTCCTCCTGAACTCGAAGAGAAAGTACCAGAGGGGTTTCCTAATGCAAAGCCCAATAATGAGACTGGGATATGACAATTGAATCTATAGAGCCAGTATTTAACTTACCGTTGACACTCTCATTAGCTTTTTTGGCTATATTGGTTGGTTTCGGCATTTTAATTATTTGGAAGACAAGTCGTTTAAACGAAACGCTTTCAGCTTCAGAAACGTTGCAAAATTTAGTAACAACAGTGGCGATTGCTTTTGGTGGGATCTGGGCATACTACAGTTTTGATATTCAAGAACAAGCTGAGAGAGCAAATACAGCTCTATTATCAGAGCAAGCAAAATTACGAGAGCTAAAAAAAGATATTGAAAATACTGAGGCTTCAACAATCGCAATGGATTTCAAGATTGTTAACTACGCCTCATCACATAAAGATTTTTTGAATGAAACGAAAGGTCTAATTATAGAAATTATTATTGAGAACAAAGGAAAATCGAAGCTCGTTTACAATCTAGATAAAAAGCCTATGGTTGTTTATGAGGTTGAAGCTGCAGGGCGTTTTTTGAAGAAAGTAGATGCACGGTATCCAAATGTTTATGATGTAATCTCTTCAGAAGAGAAAACAGAGTCTACATTTATGAAAAGATTAGTGTCACTCAAATCTTCAAAGAAAACCTTGAGTTATTTTACAACTGTAAAGTCTGAGACACTTTACTACGTTGTTTTTAGCACTGAACTTGATCCTCTTGATTATGAGAAAGAAGATTTCAAAGACATATGTACTGATGAAAACTGTAGCTGGTTCGTATCGAAATATATATATGTAGAATAGGGATTGTTTAAGCGTCTGTGCTGTGATTTGACTTTACTTTCCATCCAGAGACACCACTCATTAGCCAGTATGAATCTTTATTATCTAAGAAAGCCAGTATTGATAAGTAACAAGCCATCGAGTATGAAACTCTATTTTCCCAACCTCAAATTTCCAAACCAAAACACAGGCCCTACAGCCCCGCTCAGTATGAAACTATATTGCTGGGCGACACATGTGTGGGTGAACAATAAAGTTTCACCCCGTACAATAAAGTATCATATTGAGTACTTGGAGTTAATTGTTAGTTATTCTTTGAATGGGGCTGTTAGTGAGTAGTCTATTCCACTACTTGAGATCTAGACTTTGAATATCAAAACTTTCATTCCACCTTTTCTTGGCCTTGAGAGCCAAGCAGTATTTTTAAGCTTTGCCTTAAGATCTGATAACTTTGGTGGATCAAGCTGTTAATGCCAATGAGAACAATACACTTGAGTGGGAGATTGGGGACACCTTTATTCGTTCTAAGCTGTCTCTGAGCTTTGGAAGTAGATGAGTTGATATTAACTACCTACTCTTTAATTCATTTGAAAACTTATCAAGTTGCTTTTCTCTTGGGTGGAGGTTGAAAGGTGGGCAGAGTGTATCCAAATAAATTTAGCCTCTAATTTTAATTTCGCGATCCAAAATTAACTATTTATTTATATTAATGCTTTTAGACGCATTTTGAATTTTTTGTACAAATACATCCCAATTATATCCTGCAATAGCTCCGAACCCGAGATACCCGAAGCTTTGAACATGGCTTGTTGACTTAACTATATTTGAGCCATTTAGGATGAAAAGGCCTGCTTGCAGTAGGCCAAAGGCGACCGCTCCAATTGTTATGGACAGAAAGGGGTTGAGAAAAAAACCCCATACATGGTCTGGATCAAACTTTTTCTCAATAGCTATGTAGCGGTGAAAAGAAATAACGTTGAGAATGTTACTTCCTAGTAGGGCGCCTGTGCATGTAAAAAGCATTAAGATAGTTGTTGAATCTATAGCATCAGTTTTATTATGCAGCTGAGAAGTAATGAAGTTGAAACCATTGATTACTCCTTCAAATACCAACCAGATTCCCAGAATGTTTTGCAATAGCAAAAAAGCAAAGACAAAGTAGATTGGTAACTTTATTACACCTGTCATATTTATTCCTTGATTTAACCATCATTAGCCGATAGTAAAAAAATAATAACGATAATGCATCGAGTTTTTTAGGTTTTTGAGCTATTATGCGCTGTTATTATATACAGTGCCTTTGGGGTGTTAGTATCAAAGACTTAATCTTAGGTAATACAGACGCAGTGGATTTTCTAGCTTCACTGGAGGCTGAGAGTGTGGATTTATTGATAACGGACCCGCCATATGAATCTTTAGAAAAGCATCGAAAGGTAGGCACGACTACAAGATTAAAAAATAGTAAAGCGTCTAGCAATAGTTGGTTTGAAATATTTCCGAACTCTAGATTTGAATCGCTTTTCAAAAACGTGTACAGAGTATTAAAAAAGAACAGTCACTTTTATATGCTCTGTGATCAAGAAACTGCATTTATAGTTAAGTCGATAGCAGAGGAGCAGGGTTTCAAATTTTGGAAACCTATTGTGTGGGATAAAATGAAAATTGGGATGGGTTATCATTATCGTGCAAGATACGAATTTATTCTTTTTTTTGAAAAAGGAAAGAGGAAGCTAAATGATTTGTCTGTTCCGGATGTTTTACAAGTGCCGAGAGTTTATCGAGGTTATCCAACAGAGAAACCTGTTGAATTGTTAGAAATACTCGTAAAACAGAGTTCTGATGAAGGTAATGTAGTTTGTGATCCTTTTATGGGATCTGGAAGCACCGGTGTTGCGGCAATCAGAAATGGAAGAAATTTCTATGGGAATGACCTTTTATCAGAAGCTGTAGAAAATGTTATTGAAAGGTTAACTATTGATTGTGGCACCTAATTAGAATATATTCTATTTGCGTACTGAAAAAGGATTATTTAGAAACATGAATCAAGCAGTCAATGAATGGCCTCAACATTATACACAGGATGTCCCACTGTAGTGGCATAGTTAATTTGGCCACCCATTAAGAAAGAAATGTTATGCTATTTGCATACAAATTTGGGTGAAAAAATGACGAAATTAAAACGCGCAACCTATTCTGCGGCAATCAAATTAGAAACAGCTCAACTTGTAGTTGACCAAGGCTACACACAAGAAGATGCAGCTAAGGCTATGGGGGTTGGTAAATCAACTGTAAGTAAGTGGGTAACTCAATTGAAGCAAGAGCGGAATGGCCAGACCCCCACAGCGTCACCAATGACACCTGAACAAATTGAAATCCGCGAACTTAAAAAGCAAATCCAACGCATTGAATTAGAAAAGGATATATTAAAAAAGGCTACCGCTCTCTTGATGTCCGACTCCCTGAACAATTCTCGTTAATTGAGAAATTAAATCAACGAGAGCGTTACCCAATTAGCGTGTTGTGTAGCGTATTCAATGTGCATCGCAGCAGCTATAAATATTGGGCCATACGGGATACAACGCCTACACCAGAGCAAATAAGGCTAGAAGCTGAAGTTAAAGCCATACATGCAATGAGCGGCGGTTCAGCTGGGGCACGGACAATCGCAGCAATCGCAACGAATAACGATTTTGAATTAAGCCGTTATCGCGCCGCTAAGCTAATGGTTAAACTAAAACTAGAGAGCTGCCAAGTACCACAACATCAATATAAAAGGGGTGGTAATGAGCATCTTGAAATCCCAAATTTGCTAGACAGGCAGTTTGATGTTGTTGAGCCGAATACGGTGTGGTGCGGTGATGTGACGTATATTTGGACAGGCAATCGCTGGGCCTATTTAGCGGTCGTTGTTGATTTATTTGCACGTAAAGTCGTTGGTTGGGCAATGTCGTTGTCGCCAGATACTAGCTTAACGCTAAAAGCGCTTGAACTCGCGTATGAAAGCAGAGGTAAACCAAGTGGATTGATGTTTCACTCAGACCAAGGAAGCCATTATACAAGCTTGAAGTACCGCCAACGTTTATGGCGCTATAAAATTACACAAAGTATGAGCAGGCGCGGAAATTGTTGGGATAATGCGCCAATGGAGCGATTTTTTAGAAGCTTTAAAACGGAGTGGATGCCAAAGGTTGGATACGAAAACTTTAAAGATGCTAAATATGGTGTGAGTGATTATATCAACGGATATTATAACAACGTTAGGCCTCATCATTATAATGCTGGTTTAGCGCCAAATGAATCTGAGGTTAGATACCAAGATTCTAAAACTGTGGCCAAAATTAGTTGACCACTACAGGAAGAACTTTTAGAAAGTATTATTGAAGGAAAGGTGAAGATTCAATTTAGTAAAGAATCTGAATACTGCGCGGAATTGAGTATTAGTGAAGAGAAAGCCCGTGAAATACTTACTAGGATGCGCCAAGATTCAATCAGCTGGATATCGAGTTCACAGGTCCCTCAAGCAGATAATTTAAGTAAAGTTTTTCAAGTGGTGTCCATCAAAGCGTCGGGAGAAGTTGTGACGCCTGAAAAAATAGGTGTTACTACAGATAGACAGGTTTTATATTATATTCATGCGGCAAAGGCGCTAGGCTTCCTTAATCAAGGTAGTGGTATTCACTCTGCAGGTTTCCAATTTGAACAATTGGAGCAGGAAGAGAAGCTTAGAGTAGCGGCAATTCGCTTCGAAAGTAGTGAGTGTGGCTGGGCTTGGATAAAGTGGGCTGGAGTGAAGTCTTTAAGAGATCTTGAACCGAAATCGGCGTTTGCTTTCTTGTCAGATAGATGTCCCAGTTTGAGCCCTGATACAGCAAAGAGACGCGCTAAGACACTGTCTTCGTGGGTAAAGGAATTAGCTCCTTTTAGAGGGGAGCAACCAAGAGCTAAAAAGGAGTAACAAAATGACTTGTCAAAAAAAACATAGGTATGACAGCTCTTTCGAGAATTTGCCTTCAGATCAGAGCCAGTTTAATGGTCGTCATAAGTGTGCTGGGTGTGCCTATGACGAGGGGCGTACACTAGGGCTTGCGAGGGCTAAGTCTTTAAATATAAATTACAATAACTTACCAGATAGTCAAGCTGGGACAGTGAGGCATAAGAGTGTGCAAGCTGCTTTTGCTCAAGGTTATCTGGATGGAGTATTAGCTTCGTACAGTTAGTACTTCTGTAGCACATCAAACCTCGTGGTGAGCTTTATTTTTATTAATCTGCATTTATATAAATCACCAGTGACTTTATCGTTCAATAATATACTTTTATACTTTGACATTTGTGTTATTTTTCTGTTAATTTTTAAGTTTGTGTTCGCATATTGGAAGCGATTTATTGAGTGTGGGAGTTACTAACTTGAACAACACGATATTAAGTGCATATGAAAAACAGTTACCAAAGCATAAACCAATTACATTTTGGCCTATATTTGGGCGCTTCGCCGCAACTGTAGGTATTTTCACTGGAACTGCGAGTTTTTTTTACTCTCCAGAAAGTATTCAAGAATATGTGTTTTCTACTTTTCTCTGCTTAACAGTTATATTTTTAATAGGATATATTTTCTATAGAGAGTCTCAAAAACATCACCGGTATAGTGAGTCTATAGTGTTTTTAGCGCATTCATCTCATTTAATGAAAGACTACTTACAAGAACTAAGGTACGGGCGAGTGGAAAAAGAAGAGTTCCATAGACTGTACACGCAATTAGCTGACGCTATTTCAAAGTGCTTCACCTTACTTAAAGGTCGTAGATGTAGTGTTTGTATCAAAACTCTTTCACCTGATGGAGAACTTCAAACGCATGCTAGGGATGCAAACTCTTCTGTTAGGTATTCTGATGTAAGGAATTCTATCGATGTTAAGCATTTCCTATCAGATAACACAGATTTTGAGCTTTTATTCGGTGATAATAATGAGTATGGCCGTTATTTTTTGGATAATAATTTAAAAGATAGATGGCTAAATAGGAATTATAAAAACAGCTCCTTCTCTGTAGTGGGAGAGCCTTTAATTAAGTCGCGAGTGTTTAGGAGGCCTAAGGTTTCGAATTGGAGACTGGGATACCAAAGCACTTTAGTTTGCCCTATAAGGCATATCACCACGAAAGAATTTGCTGATGGGGAATATAAACATTACTGGGGTTTCCTATGTATCGATAGTGAGTCTAGAAATGTTTTTAATAAAAATATCGATCCAGAGTTAGCGTATTGCTTTGCTAATCAGCTTTATTTGCTCAGCGCACAAATTAGAGAGATGGATAAACTTAATGAGGAAATTTCAGAGCTTTACACTATGATTGATGAAGTAACAAAACCTATAGCGAGATAAGGTTTCAAATGATACTAAAGCTATGCATACATCAAAAGAACAAATCAGCTAAAAAGCTTGTTGGACATGAAAGGGTTTATGTAAGTAGTTTACAGGAGTTAGAAGGCTCTATGAATTCAACAATTTCAAACATCAGGTCCAACATGGCACGAAGACAGCAGCTTAAAAAAGTAAAAATCAAGAAGTAGCTGGTATAGCGAAAGAGCTGAAGCTATGAAGCGCCGCCCTCTGTGTAATCTAAAGGTGCTTTATTAAGAGCTATCTAGGCTGGTTAATGGAAATATTTAAGTGAAAGCCCTGCATTAGGAGTTCTTTTTACTCTCAAAGTATTCGGTACCTTGATGGTTCCAGTTTTAAGTGTATCGACCATGATGATACATAGTGCACCGATGATCTAGGGTACTCCTCTGGGTGTGTATGTCACTCACCAATATAATTGACTGTCCCCAGAGAAGGGTGAAAAGCAAGAGCCTGAGGTGGTGTAATTGTTAGTTGAAGGGAAGTGGACAGAATGACTGAATCTGGCGATAGAGATAAATTATGGGAATCTACATGGAATGCATACTATGATGCGTATTACCATGAGATATTAATTTCTATATTGGCTGGAAGGTGGGAGTTTTTTGATATTGTTAGTAAAATATTGATTGCTTTAACTGCATCTGGGTCCGCAATAGCTGGTTGGCAATTGTGGGGAGAAGAAGGATTTAAGCAAATATGGGTCACTATCGCCGCTGTAGCATCCTTATTGTCAATTGTACATGCTGCGCTGCAAGTTCAACAGAAATTGGAAAATAACACCAAATTGGCTGCAAACTTTACAAACCTCCGAATAGAGCTTGAAACATTTCAAGAGCAGATGGCGATCTTTCCAGATTTTGATGTAACTAACTATAACAAAACTTTTCTTCAACTAAAGTCAAGATTGAAGACATATTCGACAAACTATAATCCTGATCTACTCTCTAGTAAAAGTATGCAGGAAAGTGCACAGAAAAAGCTCAATAAAAGATTGGGAGTAGATGATGAGTGAAAAACCAAAGCAAATCATACCGAATAAAGAAAGAGGAGGGCCCCCAAATAGAAGACCGCCCGCACCGCCTCGGCCAGTTCAGGTACCTAAGCAGCCGACCCCTAAATAACAAATACTGAGTATGATACTTTATTTCCCAACCATAAGTTTCCAAACCAAAAAACAGGCTCTACAGCCTCACTCAGTATGAAACTATATTGCGGGGCGACAATTTTGTGGGTGAACAATAAAGATTCTAACCTTGGATTTTTAATATGAACTCTTAACCTTGGTTACTCTAACCTTTGCCTAGTTTTCCAGCGTTAGGTTGTTCAGCTAATGCTGGCACATCCAGTAAGCTGATGAAGTTTAAATAAATGTCATGATCGATTATCACCCCCTTCGGCGTCTTATCATTCCATTGTGTTCACCGAAATTATCGCAACTAAACCAATGACTCGCATGATGGTATTTTAGGTGCTCAAAATTACCTTATACAAAGTGAGTCTGTACTCCTAATGATCAAAAATGTTTCCTTTTAATTTGTACGACACGGCCATTATTGCTTAGCGAGTCATTTATTTTCAATGGTTTAGCTTATCTTATTGTTCGCTAAATAATGTTCAAGTAACTTCAGATAGAGGGCAGATATTGAAAGCGATTCTGAACTCATTAAACCTTTAGTTAATAAGGCTTGTTCAAATTGAATCTTAAACTAGTTACGTGTTGTGTTAAAAAATATCTAAACTTGTTTTGTTTTATTTAAATTTGTTATGTGTTAAGTTTGCAATGCCTTAAATTTCAAGGGCTTTTAAATTTAATAAATGTATAAAGGACTAGAGCCTGTTGATCTTTGGTGTACGTAATTCAATCAACCCACATAGGTAGCCACATTAATGAGAAGGCTAAAGCGAGCATGCTATGATAATTTCTAGCTAATTTATCGTAACGAGTTGCAACCCCTCGGTACTTTTTTATCTTCAGAAATGCATTTTCAACCAAATGCCTGTAACGATAAAGACACCAATCAATATCATCATTACCCTGTTTGCTATTCCCTTTTCTCGGAATGACATGCTGTCCATCACGGCTTTCAATCAATTCTCTTAATGCTTGGCTATCGTAGCCTTTATCTGCTACAACAACCCTGCTTTGGGCGAAGATAAAATAAGTGACTCGCCATAACTAACATCGTGAGCTTGGCCTCCAGATAATTCAAAGTGAACAGGAAGACCTGCGCTATCTACAGCCAAATGTATTTTGGTCGAATTACCACCGCGACTTTTACCTATTGCCTGTTCGAGAGGTGCTTTAACGCTTGCTCCATCTTGATGAGTCTTCACAATACTTCCATCAATAAATAACCACTGAGGGTCATTTAAACGAGAAAGAAACTCAAAGATTTCAGTCATGACACCTTTCTTAGACCATAAATTAAAACGTCTAAAAACAACACTCCAATCACCAAACTCACGTGGCAAATCACGCCAAGGGATACCTGTTCTCATATGATATAAAATACCTTCAAGTGTCATTCTGTGTTCGGGCTTATTATAAATTCGTCCTGTTAAATACATAATTCTGGATAGTAATAGCCAGCTTTCATCAGTTAGCATTAGTCTAGGCATTTGGGGGAAGTTGTTTGTTTTTTGGCGAAAGTATTATAACCAACCCAAATGCTGTTTGCTTTTTATACTGTAAAGATCAACACGTTCTAATATACAATGAAAGCATTAAACAAAGTTTTGGGTGCAACCGTTTTAGCGTTAGGTGTATCTGCAGGGTCGGCTTCTGCTGCTGAAGTAAAAATCACAGAAGTAGATTATGGTAGCGTGGTCATCCAAACTGCTGAAGTTGTGTTAAACCACAGCCAAGCAGGCACTTTCTCTATGAATGTGAGCGAAAACCATTTAACGGTAAATGCTCAAGACTCTAATGGACGTAAGTTCCGCTGCGTAATGAATGGTACTGTAAGCTACAGCGATCCGACTATTCTTGAAAGAGTAACAAACATCGCAGCGACAATCTCTGAAGGCGACAGAGTACAATTTGAGGTGCAAAAAAATGTATTACCTCAAGTTTGTCATGTTAAAAAAATGCTAAGCTTCTAAGCTTTGCTATTTCGCAATGGAAAGTGTGTACACCTTCCATTGCTTTAGGTACTTTTTCTCACATCCATATACAGAGTGTCTATTTACCGTTAATTTTGACTACCCAGTGATAAAAGCTTGGGCAAAGTCATGACGGCTATATCTTATCAAACCACTGAATTATGCAATGACCCCACTAAAAGTTGATTCAAGTAGGTAGGCAATAAATAAGTATCCTCTCGATCCTTTCAATTTTTTGATGATTCTCACTTTAATTACCATATAGGCGATAAAGGGACTATATCTACCGCTTTTGCCAACCATCCTTGATACTGTGTAAATACCTGTTTGGTGTAAGCTTGCTGATGATGAAAATCGAATGCGGCTTGGTCGATGAAACGTTCGACTAAGGTGAGTTGGGTGCCAGCTTCGTTTTCATAAAGTTCAAAGCGTAAACATCCTGCTTCTGCTCGAGTGGCTGGCAAGATCTCTTGGATGGCGTTAATACAATCTTGATAGTGCGCGGTTTTAGGTGTGATATGGGCGATAAAGTTGACGTTATTGTGGCTGTTGGCCATGGTATTTCTCCATAATGCGTTTAGTAACGGCGGTAACTGGGGCTGATAAAACATAGGCGGCGATGAACGAGGCCGGCCAAGCATTAGCAAAGGCATGCGCCCATCGCGTGGTGAAGTCTGCCACTAATCCCAAATTGATGTACGTGACCCATCCAGACACCATAAACGACAGGCACAATCACAGCAGTAATGTAAAAATGAGTTTTTGCATGTTTCCTCCTTTGGCTGTTGGTATGATTGTAGGGAGTTGCCAGCCGATCAGAATGGCAAAAATGGAAAGCTAAGATTGCGGAGATAACCATGCTAGATGACTTACGACTCTTTGTTGAGGTAAGCCGCCGAGGAAGTTTTGCGAAAGCGGCAGAAGACCTTGGCATAGGCGCGCCGACCTTATCTAAGCGGATGTTAGCGCTGGAAGAAAAACTCGGTTATCCGCTCTTACTGCGTAGCGCCAGAGGACTTACATTAACGAATCATGGTCAGGCGGTGGTGGATAAAATGGCGGAGTCTTTGCTCGCCTTACAAGCGCAAAGTGAGGCGTTATCAACACTAGAAGCGTCTACTTTTCACCTGTTATGCCCGCAAAACTTAATGATTGGTCCTTTGTATAATGCGCTGCAATCGTTTCAGGCCCAGCATCCTGAGATCCAATTGCATGTGGAGCCTGCTAATAGCGTGGCCTTACTCAGCCAAAAGCGGTTTGATTTAACCGTGCGAGTTGGGGAGCTGGATGATTCAAGCGTCTATCAAAAGCGGCTGGGGCAAATTGCGGTAAGAGCGGTGGTAGCCAAGAATATTGCGACTACAAAAACCTTGTTTTTGCCCTTTAAAGCATCGCAACTACCCGCAACCGATGAGTGGCGAGCACTGCTGGCGCAGTTTAGCCACGTCTCTTATGTGGGTGATATTACCTTAGTGCGTAAATTGGTAAGCTCGGCTAACGGTGCGGGCGTATTGCCGATGACAGAAATTGCAGCGTTGGCAGCGCAATCTCAAACCGCATTTAGCTATATCGGTGACTGCCAATTTATTCGCAGTATCTACGCACTTTGGCCAAATCAACGGACTCCACCGACTCATACCAGAGATTTTATTGAGTTACTGCAAATGCGGTGTCAGGAGCTTGATTATCTGCAAGGGGCAGTTTTATCTTTGAACTGAACACTGCCACAACCGCATTTTTATCCTAAGCTCAGATTTCGCTCAAAATGCACAATATCGACATCAGGCTTTAGTTTATAGAGCTGTGCTAACCGTCCGCCTGACTTGACCTTTTCGTCCAGTGCTTCAAACATATTTGAGGCTTCGATGCGTCTTACCAAGCTCTTGCGCTGAATGGGTTTGGCTATAATGGCTTCGATGGCGGTTTTGAGTTGTCCAATGGTAAATTGATCAGGCAAACAATAAACCGGGATCATGGAATATAACGCCTTTTGCTGCAGCCTTGCCTTGGCCTTTTCAATAATGTGTTTATGATCAAAAGCCACGGCGAGATCTGGGATCTCGCTAAGATCTACCCATCTCACATCATCTACCGAGTCAATTTGCGTTGCCACTTGCTGAGGTGAAATCAAGGCGTAATAAACCAAGGTGACACTAAAGCCTCGCGGATCACGGTTGATCCCAGAAAAGGCCTGAAGTTGCTCTAGGTATTGTGGGGCGACACTGGTTTTCTCTTTGATCTTACGTAGCGCGCTCATATCCGTGTTGTCATCCAGTTCAACATCAACAAACCCTCCAGGTAATCCCCAGCGGCCTTTAAAGGGAGCGTTAGCGCGTTTCACCAGCAGCACTTTTAAGCTGTCCTGCAAAATTGTAAATAGCACGCTGTCTACCGTGAACAGTGGGTTTTGGTATTGGGTTAAATCGTAATCAGGGCTCATGATATTTTTAGTTTGTGTCTTTTAGACACAATAAACAATTGTAGCCAGTATGGCAAATATACTGAATATCCCTATGTTAAAAATAAACATTAAATGTCTTTTAGACATAAAGGTGTTGATTGATCAAAAAATGTTTGATACCTTATTTGTGTCTTAGGGACATTATTAAGGAAAGGTTATGAAAGTCACGAGTTATGAATTCTCTGGAAACAAAAAAGATGTTAAATATGAAGCGTTTACCTTCTCTGGTGGGGAAGAGCATATTCGTTTCAAGGCATTTGATTTCCGTGATTGCGAAAAAGTTCAAATCACAGCCAGAGTGACCAATTCTTCTCATATCATGTGTTTACTGATGGCGGTGGATGCATTGAAGCGACTTTGTTTGGCGCGGACGCCAATAGAACTAGTGTTACCCTATTTCCCCTACGCGCGCCAAGACAGAGTATGCGTATCGGGTGAGGCGCTAGGTGCAAAAGTGATGGCGTCACTTATCAATCAACTGGCACTAGACAAAGTCACCGTGTGGGATGCACATAGCGACGTCGTACCTGCACTCCTTGAGCGAGTAGAGAATGTTGAACAAACGACATTGATATCTCAGTGTCCGGCTTTACAGCAACAGTTGCAGTGCGGTGCACTCAGTTTAGTTTCACCAGACGCTGGAGCGAGTAAAAAAACACTGAAAATTGCGCAGCATTTTGGTGGTGAGGTTGAGGTTATCCAAGCACAAAAAGTACGTAATCTTAAAACGGGTGAAATTGTACAATCGCAGGTACTCGGTGAGGTAAAGGGTAAAGATTTACTGATCGTTGATGATATTTGCGATGGTGGCAGAACCTTCACTGAACTTGCTAAGGTACTAAAAGCACAAGGCGCTAACTCAATTGCGCTATACGTAACACACGGTATTTTCTCTCAAGGATTAGGCGTTTTTAGTGGACTGATCGATACCGTTTACACGACTAATTCGTGCCGTGATAAAGGCGACTTAGCCGAGCACCACGATGTGCAACTCAACATGATTGAATTATAAGGAACATTGCCATGACAATTACCGCAGCAAGTATGCAAAAAGACGTATACAAAGAATTTCACAGCCGCGCTTATCACCCTGAAGTAACAGAGGTTTATGCAAACTTTACCTCGCGTAGCGGCAAGTTAAGCAATGTTGAAAATAACGATAAAGTGGCTTTTGTGGGGCTGCAGTATTTTATCAAAAGTTACTTACAAGAAGAGTGGCAAGACTTTTTCGCAGCAGACAAGCACACCGCTGTGGCAAATCATAGACGGATCATGACAGCAATGTTGGGCTATCCTGTAGACGTGGGTTATCTCGAAGCGCTACACGACTTAGGCTATTTACCGCTGAGGATTAAAGCGCTGCCAGAAGGGACTTTAGTACCGTATCAGGTACCGCCTATCACTGTGGTCAATACTAAGCCTGGATTTGAATGGCTAACCAATATGATTGAGACGGTATTAAGCTGCGAAAACTGGCCAATCCAAACGAGCGCTACCACCTCAGTTGCATATTTAAAAGTGTTCCGAGAATTTGCTCAAAAAACCGGTTTACCTCAGGAAATCGTGCCGTTTCAGGGTCATGATTTTAGCTTTCGCGGCATGTTTGGTAAGCACGCTGCGGCTATGAGTGGTTTCGGTCACCTTGCGTCTGGTCTTGTAGGGACGGATACCATCCCAGCAGTACTATTTGCTGAAAAGTACTATGGCGCGGATGTCGACGAAGAGCTGGTTGGCTGCTCAGTAGATGCAACCGAGCACTCTGTAACCTGTTCTTGGATCCAAGAAGGTGAAATCGAGTTTTTCCAATATTTGATGCGTGAGCAGTCACCGACTGGGATCCTCAGTGTGGTCTCTGATACTTGGGATTTTTGGAAGCTAGTCACTGAGTATTTGCCAGAATTAAAAGCAGAGATCATGGCGCGTGATGGCACTGTGGTGATCCGTCCAGACTCCGGAGATCCGGTGAAAATCCTGACTGGGTATTGTGTCTCACCAGTATCAGAATATAGCGAATTGGTTGACTCTCAGCAGCAAGCGCAAGAAATGGCAATGACAGATGGCTTTGAAGCGTATCGTTGGCAGGGAAATTACTATTCAGTTGAACCACACTCAACGCAGCTGCAGGAGTGTGAAGTAAAAGGACTGATTGAATGTCTCTGGGATACCTTTGGTGGCACTGTGACTGATAAAGGCTTTAAATTGCTAGATGAGCATATTGGTGCAATATATGGCGATGCAATTACCCTTGAGCGTCAGCGTCAAATTCTACAGCGGCTGATGGACAAAGGATTTGCGTCCAAAGTGGTGCTCGGCATTGGCTCATATAGCTACCAATATGTCACTCGCGATACCCATGGCTCTGCGGTAAAAGCAACTAGTGTGGTTAAAAATAACCAACGTGTGGCAATTTTTAAAGAGCCAAAAACCGACAGCAAAAAGCGCTCAGCAAAGGGACTGCTGAAAGTAGAACGCGTAAACGGTGAGTTGATCTGCAAGGACAATGTGACCGAGGAAGAAGAAAAGCAAGGCTTGTTAGAAGTGGTGTTTGAAGATGGAAAATTACTAAAGGAAACTACTTTGAGTGAGATCAGAGCTTTGATCGGCGCGCAAATTAGTTAGATTCCATTGTTGTTCTCAATTATTTTTTGGTCGCGATAGGTTCCAGCCATCGCGACTTTTGTACTTCACAATTGTACATCTAATAATTACAATCAGTACAAAAAGCGCCTCCCTATGTCTGACCGATATACAGTTTTATATGTAGAAGATGACCCGAGCAGTGCCGAGATCTTACGTTTATATCTGGCACAAGCGGATATGCAGGTTGTCCATTTCGATAACGCCCCAGATGCCCATAGGGCACTGCAAAATCTAACATTTCAACTCGCTATTTTAGATGTCATGCTACCCGGCGGTGATGGCCGTGAGCTACTAAAAGAAGCCGTTGCGCGCAACATTCCTACCATTATGGTGACCGCCAAAGTGTCTGAAACCGATCGTCTTGAGGGGTTTGAGCTTGGTGCGGACGATTATGTATGTAAGCCTTACAGCCCACGAGAAGTGATCTCACGAGCAAAGGCACTATGTAAGCGTAGCTATCGCGGTCAGCAGAGTGCTGCTTTGTTGTTTGATGGCTTAAGTATCAACCTTGAGAGCAAATCCGTAACGGTAACACAGCAAACACCAGCGTTAACGGCTGTGGAGTTCGAGTTATTACTGACCATGGCCAAGCAACCGCAACAAGTATTTAGCCGCGCGCAATTAATCGAACAAGTATGGGGAAGTGATGCGCCTATTACGGATCGGGCAGTCGATACTCACTTGGCTAACTTGCGTAAAAAACTAGGTGACAGTAAGGCTGAGCCCAAGTTTATCGCCACTCGTTACGGGCAAGGCTATCAATTTATCGCGCGTAAGGTGTCTTCATGAAGCTAAAAACCAAATTTACCTTACTCGTGGCGCTTTGTACCTTTGCGCTACTCGGGAGCTTCTATCAGCTATCTAAAAACTCAGCCGAGCGCACTTTTTTAGCATTTAATAAGCAAAGTGCGGTGACGTTTGGTGATTCATTGCTTGATGATGACTTAGTGGAAGAAGCATTGACTGGCAAAACCTTTGCGAGCCCAGAAGCGACGTTAACGTTTTTAGCATCAACCTTTCCTGAGCAGTTATTTATTTGGCGAGATGCTAACTCAACAGCGGATGTAAAAATCCTCAGCCCCGAGCTCACCATAGACTACGAACATGTCAAATCCGGTCATCAATTTGCTATCCATCATCCCGGTGTCGCGGCGTTTGTGGTGCAATTTAATGAGGCGCAATATGCGTTATCACCACATGGTGAGTTGTTTTGGTTACCTGAGGTATTGCTAGATAGGTCGTTTGAAAAGGAAGCGCTGCAGCAAGCTATGCTGGACGATTTTATGCTTACTTTGGTCATCTTATCGATTATTGCAGCATTACTGGCTTGGTTGGGTTCATGGTACTTTTTGTCGCCACTTAAACAGCTCAAACGTAGCTTTAAGGCGATAGAATCGGGCGAGTTAGACACCCGCTTAGCGCTAAAACGCCATGATGAAGTGGGTGAAATCATTAGTAGCTTCAATAATCTTGCTGCTTGGCTACAAGGTTTGCATCAGCAGTATAAACAAATGAATTCCGACTTATCTCATGAGCTTAGAACACCACTTAACGGCATTCGTTCGCGCTTGGAGGCGATGGAAGACGGTATAGTCCCGATGGATAAGGCTCAGTTAGCGGTGATAACCCAAGACCTTCACAACGTTAACCGTATTATCGACGACTTGTGTTTATTATCATTAACCGAGTCAAAGCAGCTGACTTTGTCACCTGCACAGGTGAATGTCTCTGAGTTGATGACTTCGCTTTTGGTGCGTTATCAAGCGCAAGCAGAGGAGCAAGGTGTGGCGTTGACAGCGGATATTCAAGCGGGCGTAACGGTGACACTCGATGCTGGAAGAGTCAGACAGATAGTGGTGAATCTACTCGATAATGCGTTTAAATACGGCGCTGATGGCGGCATTGTGATGCTACATCTACATTATCAGGACAATGAACTGGTTATCACGGTCACTGACCGCGGGCAGGGTATGTCTCCTACTCAATTAACACAAGTATTTGAACGTTTTTACCGAGTGCAGGCATCACGCCATGATACATCCAGTTTGGGGCTCGGCTTACCAATTTGCCGTCAACTTGCCGAGTTAATGGGCGCGACATTGACCGCGACCAGTGCTGAAAATCAAGGCGCTAGCTTTTCACTTCGGTTTTCTCGACTAACTTGATAATTGCTTGACAATTGCTCGGCATAGTTAGCTCAACAACGACATCAACAGTTTGAGAGCAAGATTATGAGAGCAATTATTTTATCAGCATTGGCATTTACCACCGTTGGCTGTGGGAACACCGCGTCTACCGTGCCACAATCGCTAACCTTACCAATGAAATATACCGAGAAAGGTCATGCCTATGTGATGGCAACGCTTAACCATACGGTTACCCATCCTATGATTCTAGATAGTGCTGCGAATGTTGGTATTTTACCGGTTAATCTGAAAGCAGCACTAGCCTTGCCTGAAGACAAGCTAAGCAAAATGGACGTGCAAGGCGCAAGTGGCAGCTCAGAGCTAGTATTGGCAACGATAGACCACACCAGCGTCGGTCACTTTGCAATTGAGTCGCTTCCTTATGTATTTAAAGATATGACCCGCTTAGATGTGGAAGGCGTCTTGCCTGGAATTTTGGGGTATGGATACATGTCGCAATATTGTAATGTGTTTGATTTTAAAAATAATGAACTGAGTTTGTATCAAGGGGCTTGCCCAAATAGTGTGACACAAGGCTTAGAGAGTGAAAGTTTTAAAATAGATAATAATTTCATCAAGCTAACTGCAAGTTTTAATGGCGAAGAGGTAGACGCCGTGCTTGATACCGGCGCTCCAACCAACTACATCAATTCACACTTGGCCAATAAACTGGCATTAACGCTGGGCGAAGAAGACATCAGCCGCGGGTTAAACGACCAAGCGACTAAAAAGGTGGCCATAGAATCACTGCGCTTTAGCTTGGGAGGCAAGGGAATCATCAATACCGAAAGTCACTTATCGGATATGCCAGTGTTTGAGGTGCTTGGATATAAAGATGAGCCGTTTATCCTGCTGGGTTTAAGTAATTTCAACGACGATAAGCTAATTATCGATTACGCTGAGAACAAAATTTACTTTTGATCCCAACGCTGCTGGCTTGATCCGACCAGTCAGTAGCTAATTAAATTTCATATTAATTTAGACAGTTATTGTGTTTACTATAGCGAATAGTTATTTGAATGATCATTCAAGTAAGGTTAGTCTTGCAGCCAATGAGTAGTTACCCTGAGATTAGTTAGATCTCGGGTTATACCAATACAAAATGCACCAAGAGGAGCAACTGATGACTGACTTTACAATCCATACTGTAGAAACTGCACCACAAAAAGGTAAACCATTACTTGAGAAATCCCAGCAAGCGTTTGGACGTATTCCGAATCTTCATGGTGTGATGGCGGAATCACCAGAGCATCTGCATGGCTATCAAGTGTTACATGAGGCTTTTTTAAATAGCTCGTTTAATAACGATGAAAAAACCGTGGTGTGGCAAGCGATTAATGTAGAACATGAATGTCACTACTGTGTGCCGGCTCACTCTGCCATCGCAAAATCAATGAAAGTAAGTGATGAATTGGTCAAAGCGCTGCGTGAGCAAGCACCACTTGGCGATGAGAAACTAGAAGTGCTGCGTGCCACTACACTTGAAATGCTGCGCGAGCGTGGCAAGTTGAGCGATGCACAAACGAAAGCGTTTTTTGCCGCAGGTTATACTAAACAAAATCTGCTGGAAATTATCTTAGCGTTAAGTCAAAAAGTGATGAGTAACTACGTGAATCATATCGCGCATACTCCGCTGGATGATGCTTTTAAAGCGTTTAGCTGATCAGTAGAGAGGCATTTAGCCTCTCTACTAGGTATTTACTCGCTTTCCAAACCGCCAAGCTGTAAGCCTATCTGAGTACTCATTCCCACTAATATTTTGTTATAAATGTGGCTGTTTTACATCCACGGGGATGACCGAAGGACGTGTAAAAATATAGCTGAGTACGGCAGCCTCAGTTATCGCAACGGACCACACTACCCAAACAGGCGCGCTACTGAAACTCAAAGCCAGTAAACCAACACTCATACCAACCGCAGCGCCAATCTTGCCTTTTATGGGGATCACCTGATGTTGCCGCCATGCAACCAGACTCGGGCTAAATTTGGGGTGGGTGAGCAGCCAATTTTCTAGCTTGGGAGATGAACGGGTAAAGCAAGCAAGAGCGAGAATAAAAAAGATGGTGGTAGGCATAACAGGCAGTGCCATGCCGATAAAGCCAAGACCAACAAAGACGATGCCAGCAACATGAAGCCAAAAACAACGATTGAATAAGGGGATTTTTTTACGCATAGGCATCCTCATATTTCGGGAGTGCTGAACTGACAGCGCATCACGATGACCTGAGCCAACATTGTTAACCAGAAGCCAACTATTAAAAGCATATCACAGCGGCTGAAATTCGCGAATTTTCAACTAAGCTAAAGCAAAGAGATTATCAGTCGGACGTCAGTGTTTAAAATAGCGAATCTGATCTCAGGTTAAATACAAGGAAGTAGTGCGACTGAAACGTTGAGGGGTAAAGTATGCAAGTAAATTTAGAACGTCTTAAGTCTACCTTATTTGCGCTCGCGGAGTTCGGCTATAACCATGAAGATAAGGGAATTTATCGCCAAGGTTTTAGCAATGAGGATTTTGCAGCGCGTAAATGGCTGATGGAATGCGCACAAAGCGAAGGATTTGTGAGTCGTATGGATGGCGCTGGCAATGTGATTATTGAAATGACCAGCCCGGATATTGCAGCAAAACCCGCTGTGATCATCGGCTCTCATCTCGATAGCGTACCAGCAGGTGGCATGTTTGATGGAACCTTGGGCGTCATTGCGGGGTTTGAGTGTATTCGTATTTTAAAAGAGCACAATGTGCAATTAGATAGGCCGATTTGGGTCATCGGTACCAGCGAAGAAGAAGGGCGCTTTGGTGGCATGATCGGGGCGCAAGCGCTCACTGGAAAATTAACGCCTCACCAATTGCTCACAAGTCATGATGCGGATGGCTGTATGCTTAGCGATGCCATGCGTGCGCAAGGGTTAGACCCTATGGATGCACTGAATGCGAGGCTAGAACCTGAGCAAATAAATAGTTTTTTTGAATTACATATAGAGCAAGGGCCCGTACTTGATCAAAAAGGTATTCAAATTGGTGTGGTGGAAGGAATTTCAGGGGTATTTAAATGGATGGTGAAATTAATTGGGAAGGCCGACCACGCAGGTACAGCCCCCATGGAGATGCGCAGCGACGCCTTTATGGGGCTGGCTGATTTTGCTTACCAGTTAGATCGCATTATTGCAGAAGACGGTACGGATACCACGAGGATCACCGTCGGTAAGGCGGAATTAAAGCCGGGTTTTGCACATACGATTGCTGGAGAGGTGGATTTCACCATCGTTGCGCGTGATATGGACGAAACGGTGATGGAGAACCTTGAAATTGCCTGTCGAAAAGTGCTTTCAGCTATCGCTCGGAAACACCATTTAATGTTTGAATACGAGCAGGTGAGTTGGTTGTCTCCAATGAAGTGCACACCTGAGATGGTTGAATTTATTAGTCAACAGGCAGAGGCCTTGTCGCTGAATTATCAAATCATGCCAAGTGGTGCTGGTCACGATAGCCAATTTTTTTCAGAAGTGTGTCCCACGGGGCTGATATTTATTCCATCACTCAATGGCGTTAGCCATGCGCCAGACGAATGGAGTCATTGGCATGATGTTGAAGCAGGGAGTAATTTGCTGCTGCAATGTGTTCAAAAAAGAGCAATAGAAACAAAAGAATAAATGTAAGGCTGGGGTGAAATTGGGTGAAGGTTTACTAGACAAATTTGATCCTTGGGCTAGTCTTTGTTACTACTAGAATAATGTGGATAGCAAAACTTGCGGCGAATTCGGACTCGGATAACCGCAGTTAGGGATTATGAGGATGTGGATCGCCCGAGTAGTAACCTTAGTCTTACTTGCTGCAAGCTTTAATGGGCTTGCCGCCTCGCTGAGGGTGAGCGATGAGGTCGTGACTGCTGGGTTTATTACGCTACACATTGAGCGCACAGGTCCGCCTCTACAGCAATCAACACAGCTATCTATTCAACATCTTTCAGAACCTTACTCCCTCTCCCTTTCGCTTCAGCCGACTCAACAAGCGGTAACCATTAGTGGCTTGGCTGATGGTGATTATCTCGCAACCTTAGGTGAGCCCTCAGCTAACTCGGCACAAACGTCGGTCTCATTTACAGTCAAACATCATCAGTTAACGCTGGCGCTTGCACTGTTTGTATTGGGCTTGTGCTTATTTGTGCTGCTTGTAGGGATGATTGTGGTGGGTAATAAGCAAACGCACGATAAGGAAAGCGTATGATAAATGCTTCATTGGCGCTCGGTCTCGCCCTGGCGTTTGCTTTGCTATGGGTATTTTTTGGCTGGTGGATTGGCAGGCGCGTACAGTCACATAATGAATTTGCGCTGGCCGGTAGAAATGTTGGGTTGGCCTTTGCTTGCGCCACTGCGATGGCAACTTGGGTCACCAGTAACACCACTTTAGTTGCGCCACAGCTCACTTATCAGTTTGGTATTTGGGGCATGATTGGCTACGCCTGTGCCGCATTCGGATTGCTGCTATTTGCGCCGCTTAGCCAACGCATCAAAACTTTACTGCCCTACGGCTACACCAGTGGCGACTTTATGCGGTTGCGGTTTGGGCGTTTCTCTTGGTGGGTCTTTTTGCTGATTTCTTTCGTGTATGCCATGAGTTGGCTCGTTAGCTTAGGCATGGCCGGTGGCATTTTGCTACACACCCTAAGTGGCTTAGATTATCACCTTGGTATGTCGATTATTCTGCTGATGTGTGTGGTCTACACGCTCTTTGGCGGTCTAAAAGCAGTTATCGCCACGGACTTTCTACAGGCCATTATTATTTTGGTAGGTGTCGTCGGAATTGCCATTGTTGTAGCGATGAATGTTGGGCTTGAACCAATTCATCAAAAACTCAGTAGCGACCACCCTAAACTACTCGACCTGCTTTTCCCTGCTGCTGTGATGTTTTTGTTCAACAATATCTTTTTTGGTTTAGGAGAGATTTTTCACAGCAACGTATGGTGGTCAAGGGCGTTTGCATTTAAAGGTGGGGTGGGCAAAAAGGCGTATTTTATCGCAGGTCTGCTGTGGCTACCGATCCCAATCGTGACTGGATTTATTGCGCTGGCAGCGCCGAGTTTAGGTTTGTATCCCGCTAGCGCCGATATGGTGGGTCCCTTGGTTGCAAGTCAAGTGCTCGGCTATACCGGCTCGATCATTCTGTTCATTGTGGTGTTCTCAGCGCTGGCATCGAGTTTGGACTCCTTGCTCGCCGCAACGTCAGATCTCATCAATCAAGATATTTACCTGCAATACATCAAACCAAAGGCGAGCGATAGCGAGCGCTTAAAAAGTGCTAAGTGGATTATTGTCATCCTCGGCGTCGTGACTTGGCTCTTGTGTTTACCAAAAATCGCCACGTTGGGTGCCTTGTTGAACTTCGCTGGCGCCTTCGTCGCCAGCACTATTTGGCCTATCGTATTTGGTTTGTACTTTGCGCGAATGACGGGAAATAGCGCTGGCTGGGCTATGTTGCTTGGCACGCTATCAGGTTTGATTGGGTATTTTTATATTGGTTTTTATGTCGCCGCATTAGTTTCTTGTGCGGTGTCGTTATTAATTTGTGTGATTGCTTGGCGTTTTAGTCAGCAATCATTCCATTGGCAAGCGTTGGGCGCGCAAAGCAAAGTGGAGGATGTATGATCTCGTTGGGCGCATTTTCTAGTTTAATTTGGCTGGCCATAGTGCTCAGTTGTTTATGTCCTGTTGTCCTTGTCGTTATGTTCCTTATTGATTTTAAAAAGAGGCAGTTATGGTAAGTGCGCAGCAAGTAGAGTTTAATCGAGCGCAGCCGGATGTTTACGGGGATGCACATCCCAAAGCATTACTCAGAGCGATACAAGAAGACGGTGACAGGCTGCATTGTTTGGAGAATAAGCACATTATCAGTGTCGACCACCTTGACCGAGACGTGCTGATCCAGTTGTTTCGCCTCGCCGCGAAATATGAAAGTAACCCTGCAAGGTTCAGCTCGCCGCTTAGTGGCAAAATTTTGATCAGTGCGTTTTATGAACCCAGCACCCGCACCCGTCTGTCGTTTGAAAGTGCATGGCACCGCTTAGGGGGCGACATTATGTCGATCACTGATCGCTCCTCAACGGGCATCGCGAAAGGGGAGTCGCTGCAAGATGTCGCTGAGATGTTCAATAATTATGGCGATTGTGTCGTCTTACGCGACACCTCAGTGGAGTCTATTGAAGAGATGATCCACAGCCTACGCATTCCAATTATCAACGCTGGTAATGGCATTGATGAGCACCCAACACAAGCGATGTCTGATCTCTACACTATCTTCAAATGGCGGCCGTCGTTATTACTCCCTGACAGTGAAGCTTTTAGTCCTATAAAAATTGGCGTGATTGGTGTGCCGAGCCAAATGCGTACGGTGCGTAGCCTGTTGAAAATGTTTACGCATTTTCCGCGCATTGTGGACGAAATATTCCTGCTCTACGACGAGAGTGTCGAGGAAGCGGTGTCGAGCGAGCAATTAGCCCAGCTAGAGGAGGCGGGGGTCAAAGTGTCTATCGGCCATGACTTGAACGCCGTTTTACCTGAGCTTGATGTGGTGTATATCAATTCCATTGCATGGGTTGGTGAAAGCTTCGAAACCTATGGAAAGTCATTTAAATTAAGTGCAGATTCCCCCTTTAAGCCCGATGCGATAGTGCTTCATCCTCTGGCTCGAGGTGAAGAGTTGTGCACCAGTTTAGATGCCACGCCACACAATTGGTATTTTAGTCAGGCACGTGGTGCCGTCTTTTTACGCCAAGCCTTATTGACCTGTATGGTGCAGCGCGCCAGTACTGTGATGGATGTGATTTAGGGAGATATTATGTGCGGAATTGCTGGTATTTTTTCAACGCAAGCGCAAACACAAATAGATAATCAATTATTGGTAAACATGGCAGCCATTCAACATCATCGTGGTCCCGATGGTTTTGGCTATAAACAAATGGCTGGCGTGGGATTTAGTCACGCCAGACTATCGATAATCGACCTCGACGAGCAACGAGGTCGACAGCCCTTTATTAGTTCTGATAAGCGTCTAATGTTGGCGCACAATGGTGAGTTTTACGATTACGCGCGGATCCGAGCTGAACTAGTAGCAAAAGGGGCAAGGTTCCAAAGTAAGAGCGACTCAGAAATTGCTATGCACTTATATCAGCAGCTTGGTCTCGATGAGATGCTGACGCATTTGCGCGGTGAGTTTGCGTTTGCGTTGTATGACCAACAAACCGATACGTTGCACTTAGTGAGAGACCGCTTTGGTATTAAGCCTTTGTACTACACCCAAACAGAAGACGAAATTGTGTTTGGCTCAGAACTGAAGGTGCTGTTTGCCAACCCTAAAGTTAAGCGCCGATTCTCAAGTGAAGGTCTATTTCATCAACTGATCCAAGTCATGGTGCCCGGCAGCACGGCGTTTGCGAATGTACATCAAATCAAACCTGGACATGTTGTTAGTATCACCAGAAGCGAACAAGGTTTTAGCATTGAAGATAGACCTTATTGGGATGTTAACTTTCCAACGGCGCAATCGTATTTAAATAGCAAAGATGAAGCATACTACATTGATGGCGTGCGCAAACAGCTGCTAGAAGCGGTGCAGTTGAGACTCACCGCAGACGTTCCGGTAGGTTGTTACTTAAGTGGTGGCATAGACTCATGCGCCATTTTGGGTTTGTCTTCAGCTGCGGCACAAGCACCAATTAAGGCCTTTACCATTGGCTTTGATAGTGCAGAGTACGATGAAACGCCAATTGCAAAACAGATGGCACAAGCCACCAAGGCCGATCATCATATTATGTCGTTAAGTGGCGACGAGCTATATGGCCATTTTGAGCGAACTTTATGGCATACCGAACGAACCATTTATAACACGCTTGGTGTTGCTAAGTATTTGATGAGTAAGCAAGTTAACGAGTCTGATTATAAAGTTGTGATGACCGGGGAGGGCTCCGATGAACTTTTTGCGGGTTATCCCGCATTTAGAAAAGACCTGTTTTTATATGGTTTAGATGAACTTGACGACACCGAAAAAGCCCAGTGGCAAACCATGCTGGAAGACAGCAATAAATTATTTAAGGGTGCCATGCTCTCCCGTGAGCAATACGATAGTGCAGCATTAGACGAAGTTGTAGGCTTTACGCCGAGCTGTTTACAGCCTTGGCTGTCATGCAGTCACTTTGCCCATCAACTCGTTGCCGCCGAACACAGAGAACTACTCACGGGTTATGACGCAGGCAAAGCAATCGCTGAGACTTTAGATGATGCCATGTTAGAGTCCCGTCATCCACTCGACAAAGCCCAGTATGTATGGATTAAAACCATGCTTGAAGGGCAAATATTAACTTGGGGTGGAGATAGGGTCGACATGGCCAATTCGATGGAGGCAAGGCCTGCCTTTTTGGATCATCACCTCGCAGAGTTTGCCTTTACCATCCCCCCGCAATATCGTATTAAAGATCGTAAAGAAAAATACGTGTTACGCGAAGCGATGAAAGGGCTGCTGCCAGAAGTACTGTATGAACGAGAAAAGTTTGCTTTTATGGCACCACCGGCGCACTCAGATGAGAAAAAGTGGGCTGCAATGCGCGTGTTGGCTGATAAGTACTTGTCTAGACAAGCTGTAGAAGCCGCAGGTTTATTAGACTTTGAAGCGGTAAATGCGCTATTTGAGTTACATGATTCACCAGACGCCGATGATTCACTCAAAGTGCAACTAGATGCCGTGATCAATCATTTGCTTGGTGTGCAAATACTCCACAAACAATTTATCGCCGCAGATTTACCTCAATTTGCCGCCGCTGAAGCGGAACGCCTTGGTTGGAGGGCTGCCACAGAGTAAAGGCTGATCTTATTGGTATTACACAAAACAAGGAAATAAAAAGGCGATGCACCAACTAGCGCATCGCCTTTTTGATTTAATACCTAAGATTAATCCCTTAGATTAAAAGTAATAACCGAAGTTAATATTGAAGCGACGCTCGCTTTCGTCGCTATCGCCTGCGATTGAACCACCAATAAACGGCTGGTTTTTCGCATGAACTAGATCAACATAGGTGAAGAATGCACCCGCAGCGAGTGACACACCTGTGACATTCATCCAAGTGTCTTCGGAATTATCAGATTTGTCGTAAATAATACCGAAGTCGTTATAAAACTGCAGATCAGTAATTGGACCGAACTCAACTGGCAGGTTGTACGCTACGTTAAAGTTCGACATAGTGGCTTCTGCTGCGATGGAATCATAAAACGCATAAGCACCTACCGCCATACGGTTTACATCGTCAATATCGTACTGGTACTCACCGTGTTGTAGCTGTAAGTTCCAAGGGCCAATGTTGCTATTTAAATGCAGTGCCCATGCATTGTAATCACCTGCTCGGTCGTTACCATCGTGAAGGCCACCGGCAAGGCCAGAGACGCCAATTTCAGTTGTGCCACCGTTGTGTTCAATATGATACGCGTAGCGACCAACAAAGGTGTTGTATTCCCCGATTGGTTGCGTTGGGTCGTCATAAACGCCATCGCCCGCTTTACGGAAACCCACCACGTCATAAGAGTAGCGATCACTGCGGTCATCCACGTAACCATCGACACCACCTAGCTCATCGTTTTTGAAAAAACCAAGGTCAAGCTGCCAATTGTCCGCTACTTTACGTTTAAATACCACGCCCATGTCGTGGTCGTCTTCAAGACCAATGTAATAGGTGGTGTTAAAGAACCAGTTGTGCGAGTTGTAAGGTGAGTTACCAAAAGGCACTTTAGTCATACCAACCTGAGCTTGCCAATGGTCGGCAAAGTCATAGTCTAGGTAAGCGTATTTTACCGCAGTCATATAGTCGAAAAAGCGGATTTCGGCATTTAAGCCAAAGCCACCGACATTGCCAGAAAAGTTTAATCTGAAAATATCGAAGTCAAAATCGCCGCCACGGTTCTTGTTGTCATCGTCATAAGACGTATGGCTGTAGTTTGTTCTGATCGCGCCACCGACTTTGATGGTCGGTTTTGTTTCAGCTGCTGCAACTTGAGTTTTAGTTTCAGCTTTTGCTTCGGCTTTTTCAGCCTTAGCGATTTTTTCCTGTTGTGCTCGCGCCTGCTCTTTTTGTTCTAGCTGCGTGAGTTTCTTCTGAAGTTCAGCCAATTGGCGCTTTAACGCGTCAATTTCTGAGTTTTCGGCAAGCACTGAATTAGAGCAAAGTGCTAGACCTAATCCGAGTGAGATGGTTGAAAGTTTTAACATAGTTGTCCCGTTGTTAAATGGTTGAGCGCAAAAACCTCTTACAAATTGTAGACCACCAAAGCTATCATTGCAGAAAGCAAATAAATTTTATGGTCCTTGATTGAATGATCCATAGTAACACTGTGGTCTATCTGACCTCAAAGTTACCCAACATTTAACCATACCTAAGATGAATATAAGACGAACAAGTGATCACATTTGTATGTAATTCTTGCCCAATAGCCTATCCCTCACTATATTTTTACTATCTGTGAAATGGTGTTTATTCATGAATATATCGCAAAAATTAAAGCTGTCTTTCGCAACGGCAATTGCACTTCCTTTGTTAATCATTGCGGGGCTTATTATCAGTCAAACTCGGCAGCAGGGGATAGAGACCTTCTCGGAGCTCAGTGATCGAGAGGCGCTACAGGTTGAGAATGGTATACAGATGTTTTTTGATGAAATTGCAAAAAACGTAGACTATTTAGCAACCCATGCGCAGGTCTTGAGTGCGCAGCAAGACGTAAAAACTTATATGGATTCAACCAGCACCACTCGACTTAATTCCAAAGCTGGAAGCAAAACAGAGCAAGCAGCATATTCGTTATTTGAGCACTTTGGTAACACGCATCCCGGCATTGCCTATATCTATATGGGAAATCAGCAAGGTGGTTATATTCAATGGCCTCTAGGTGAAGTGAATGCAAACTATGACCCTAGACAGCGTCCTTGGTATCAAACAGGACAATCAGGAAATGGCGAGACGATCCGCACCAGCGCTTATTATTGGGCGCCGGATGATATGGTGATTGTATCGACGGTAAAAGCGATAACTGCCAATGGTCAAACCGTGGGTGTCCAAGGTATGGATGTGTCACTACAAGGGTTGACCAAAATCATCCGCAATATCAAGTTGGGCGAGACTGGCTATTTGATGCTAGTGGAAGACACCGGAAATGTGTTGGTCGATGCCAAGTTCTCCGAACATAGATTTAAAAAGTTGGCAGACATTGCTAATGGCCGCTATCGTGAATTGGCTCAAAATAAGGATGGGTTATTTGAGCTCGAAATTAACGGGCAAGACTATTTTGCCAACATCTATACAGCACCCAAATTAGGCTGGAAGTTTATTGGTTTAGTTGAAAAAAGTGAGGTAATGGCTGCAGCCAATGCGATGACACTGACGATTTTGATTCTGAGTGCCGTCCTGATCACCGTATTTTTGTTGCTAGCAAGTTATATTTCTAAGTTGATTTCAGCGCCCATTGTAGAAGTGAGTGATGGCTTAACTGAAATTTCGCAAGGCGGTGGTGATTTAACTCAGCGTTTAGACATTAAAGCTCAGGATGAAACGGGCAAACTGGCGACGAGCTTTAATTTGTTTTTAAATCTCATTGCTGAGTTGGTGACGCAAATTAATGAGTGTGCACAGCAAGTTAATGAAACCTCACGACAAACCGCTTCGCAGTCTGATCAGCTCACGGGCGCTACCAGTCAACAACAGCAAGCGCTTGAAATGGCTGCCACCGCAATTAATGAGATGGCGGCAACCGCAAACGAAGTGGCGGCAAGCTGCGCCAATGCGGCTGAGCTGGCAGGACAAACTCAGCAAGCATCTGAGCTGGGCCAAAGGGTGATCACAGAGTCTGTCGAGAGCGTCACAACATTATCTGAAGTGATCAACAAGGCAACCGCAGATATCATGCAGCTCGACACCGAAAGCGAAAATATTATGTCGATACTCAGCGTGATCCGAGGCATAGCTGAGCAAACCAATCTTTTGGCATTAAATGCGGCAATTGAGGCGGCACGGGCAGGTGAGCATGGCCGCGGTTTTGCTGTCGTGGCCGATGAAGTGCGAGCGTTGTCGCAGCGTACCTCTGAATCGACGGAAGAAATCGCTTCTCAGCTTGATAAGCTTAGAAAAATGACAGAAATGGTGTCGGGAGAAATGAAGCGCAGCCTAACGCGTACGGAGAAAACGGTTGAACTGACAAACTCAGCGCAACAACAATTTAGTGAAATTACCCAAGCGATTGTCAATATTAGCGACCTTAACACGCAAATCGCCACCGCAGCTGAAGAGCAGCAACATGTTGCTGAAGACATTAATCGTAACGTGGTGGAAATTAAAAATGCCGCGGATAGCGTGAGTGATATCGCTGTGAATACCAATCAAAATGGCGTGAGATTACATTCATTATCGAGCACACTCACAGAGCTGGTGGGCAAATTTAAAGTATAGCTTTAGCCCAACCCTCACGTTCCATAAACCGTGAGAGCAACACTCTCACGGTGCTACCGCATTGGTATAATTGAATAACTTTCAAATTGGATGGATAACAGTTTACTCGTAGTATTTAAGTGGTAAGGTAGGCATATCATTGAGTTGACGTAGGAATCACCATGGAATTATCACCTTCAGTTTCAATCGAGCGCACTGAGTCCGGACTTGAGTATATTTGGGTCGACAGTGCATTTTGCCAAGCAAAGATCTTTTTACAGGGTGCGCAACTTACCGAGTTTACACCAGCAGGAAAAGGCAATTTAATTTGGGTTTCTGAGGCGGAAGATTACCTTGAAGGCAAACCGGTACGTGGTGGTATTCCAATCTGTTGGCCTTGGTTTGGCGTTCATAGCAAAGCGGATTGGCCAATTCATGGGGTTGCTCGCAAGCTACTTTGGCGCGCGCACAGCGTTGAAGAAAAAAGCGATGAAATTACCGTTAAGCTCACACTACCGATGACTTTAGTTGAAGCGCAATACTGGCCACACACGTCACAATTAGAGGTCGAGTTTGTGTTATCAGACAAGCTTGAAGTGCGACTGACGAATACCAATACTGGTGATGCGCCATTTACGTTAACGCAAGCCCTACATACGTATTTCCCAACGCCAGAAGTAAGTAATACCACGGTAGACGGGTTACAAGGCGCGAAATATATCGAGTTTGATGAAGGTCCATTTGAGCAAACCGAAGTGGTTGGCTTTGCCCGCGAAACCGATATGGTATACACCCAAGCAAGCCCAGTACAAACCATCAACACGCCTGCGGGCATTATTGAAGTAAAACGTGAAAACTCAACTTCTTGTGTGCTTTGGAATCCATGGATTGAAAAATCACAGCGTTTAAGCAACTTTAATGATGATGAATACCACAAGATGTTGTGCTTAGAAGCTTGTAACGTAATGGACGATGCCGTGCAACTTGCACCGGGTGAAAGCCATACCCTAAGTACTATCATCCGTTGGTTATAATTTCATATTCGCGGAGCACACCTTGCTCCGCTGAAACCCATAAGAATAAAAATTCTCCCTATGGAAAAGTCCACAATACTGGTTATTGACGATAACGCCGAAGTACGCCTCAGCGCTGTATTCTTTTTAGAAGACCAAGGTTTCAATGTAATTGAGGCGGCAACCTTAGAGCTTGCCAAACCACTGCTCAGCGCTAAGCAAGTGTCATTAGCCTTGCTCGATATGAACTTCTCCCGCGATACCACTTCAGGCAATGAAGGATTGGACTTTTTGCGCTGGCTACGTGACTCCAACCTTAATGTGCCTGTGATCTGTATTACCGGTTGGGGAAATGTCGCGTTAGCGGTGTCCGCAATGCAGCTTGGTGCGAGCGACTTTATCGAAAAGCCGTGGGACAATCAGCAGCTGCTGCAAGCCGTGCAGCAACAACTCAAAATATCATTAAAGCAAGCGAGTATCGTAGCAAAACACAGTGAGCGCGGCGCGTTTCAATGGCGCTCTCAGGCGATGCAATCTTTATATAAGCAGCTTGCTAAAGTAGCAAAAACCGATGCTCGGGTGCTGCTTACTGGGCCAAGTGGCGCGGGCAAAAGTCATTTCGCTCAGTGGTTACACCAACAGTCTAATCGTTCAGCAGGACCTTGGGTTGAGGTGAATATGGGCGCAGTGCCAGAGTCATTATTCGAAAGTGAGATGTTTGGTCACAGCAAAGGGGCGTTTACAGATGCAAAGCAGCATCGTGTTGGTCGTTTTGCGATGGCAAAGCAGGGCACATTATTTTTGGATGAAGTTGCGACTATTCCATTGCCTCTACAAGCAAAATTACTGCGGGTGCTGGAAAATGGCAGTTATGAAGTTGTGGGTGGCAGTCAGACGCAACAAGCGGATTGCCGCCTTATTTGCGCAACCAATACCAATCTAGACGCTTTAGTGAAAGCTGGTGAGTTCCGAGAAGACTTGTTATATCGCATCAACACGATTGTGATTGAAGTGCCGAGGCTCGCCGAGCGTTTTGGCGATATCGTGCCGTTGGCTGAGTATTTTGTCGCTAAGTTTTGTGCGCAGCATGGTGAGCCAATTCGTGAACTTAGCCCAGCGGCTAAAGCTGCGTTGATTGAACACGCTTGGCCCGGCAATGTGCGTGAGTTAAGTCACGTCATGGAGCGTGCCGTGTTAATGGCGGAGGGCTTGCAGATTGAGCTCAGTGATTGCCAACTACGCTTTACCGCTGCACCTAAAGTGACCAGTGATACGCCAAGTAAGACCTTGCAACAAGTGGAGCAAGAAATGGTGGAGCAAGCGATGCAACGTGCTCAAGGCAATGTCGCAGAAGCTGCTAAAAGACTTGGGCTCACGGCTTCTTCTCTTTATCGGCGTTTGGAAAAATATGGTCTTAAAACATCTGGCTAGCGCCGAGTGGCGACTTGGGGCCTACTGTACGCTGTTGACCATTAGCTGTACGGTTTTACTGACTTTGCTGCTTCTGCAATTACAGCTTGAGGTAACGTGGGTGGCTGCCGTATCGGTGAGTGTGCTGGGGTTATTGGGCAGGCTACAACAAATACTGTTGTCTCATCTTAAACGTATTGCTATGCGTGCTAATTGGCAGCTAGAAGCGATTGCACAAAGTGATTTTACTCAAACCATTAAGCCACATTATACAGCGGGCGTGGTAGCTGAGTTTGAACAGCGCTTGCTGGCCTTAAGTGCACAGCTGCACAGTCAAAAGCGCCGCTATCATAGTCAGCAATTTATCATTTATCAGCTAATAGACAGCCTTAATACGCCTATTATGATGTTTGACGAAAAACTCAAACTTGCCTACGCCAATGGGGCATTTGAGTTGCTTTACCATCGCCCTTGGTTAGAGTGTAAGGGAATAAGCGCGGCTCAGTTTGGGCTTGTGCAACAAGATAATCACTGGCATTTTGCAGACACAGCGCAGCAATCTCGGTGGCAGCTGCAAAGCAGTGAATTCTTTCAAGAAGGTAAGCGGTTTTCCTTACTTGTCGCACTCGATATCACTAAGGCATTACGTAAAAAGGAGCTGGCAGCTTGGCAACATTTAATCCGAGTAATAAGCCATGAGATCCACAACAGTTTGACACCCGTAAGCTCCTTAGCGCAAACCTTATTGGCAAGAGCAAAGGACGAAAAAGAGCAGCATGCGCTAAGTGTTATTGGTCAGCGTTGCCAGCATTTACAACAATTTGTGAGCCAATACGCTAAGGTTACGCAAACCCCAAGGTTAGATCGTGAGTCTGTCTCTATCATGCTGTTACTGTCTTCTGTTGCTGCGCTATTTGAGGATACCGACATCCAAGTAAATTGCACCGTGAATACGCTCAATCTTGATAAAGCTTTAATTGAGCAAGTGCTGATTAACTTAATTAAAAATGCCATTGAGGCCTGTGGTGAAAATGCCAAGTTGACCCTACATGCTTATTATCAGCAGCAACAAGCGGTGATTGATGTGCAAGACAATGGCCCAGGCTTTGCCAACCTAGATAACATGCTTACACCTTTCTATTCCACCAAAGAAGGTGGGCAGGGAATAGGGTTAACCTTTAGTCGCACCATTGTGGAGTTACACGATGGACAACTGAGTTGTCACAACACCGACCCAGGTGGATTAATAAAAATCACTTTACCTTGTTGATAATAATTATCATTAGCATATAATTAAAGTTCCTTCAAAACCTTGGCAAGGAGCTACCATGTTAGTCACTTATCTGTTGGCCAGCGGCTTTATCTTTATGGCGTATAGCTACTCCAAATCATTCAACCCACATGCACATACCAAGGCAAAGTTGGCGGTGTTATTGAGCGCGGGTTTAATCGCTGCGGCAAAATGGCAGGCTGGGTTGAGTTCAACCGTGGTATTTTTTGTGTTTGCTGTGTCACTAGGGGTACTTAGCCTGTTTATCACCCTCGCACAGCCACAAAAGCACTGAAAAATTACGTGCACTTAGAGCAACTCATATCTTGCTTGCCTCAAAATAGACGTTTTAAGGTGTAACGTGCGCAAGAAATTGTTACTAAAAAGCACACTTTTTCTTTACATCTCTTGTTAAGCTAGCGCAACTGAATTTATTTAGGAAAGGTAATGCGAGCGCTACTGATAATTTTTGTTGCTTTTACTAGCTTTGGTTTACAGGCTAAGTGGCAAACCATCAAAACTGAAAACTTCAATGTGCATTATCCTCAGTCGCTTCAGCAATGGGCGTATTCTGCAGCAAATGAGCTGGAGGTAGTGCGAGATAAAGTGCTGGCACAACAAGGTAGAGCCTTGAGTGAACGTGCTGATGTGATTATTTACGATCCAGAAAATGCGGCCAATGGCTTTGCATTACCCAGCACAGATAAACCAATGATGGCACTGCAAGCAACGCCGCCTCAAGCTGATTCCGTCATCGCAAATAACACCAGTTGGCAGCAGTTGCTCATTTTGCACGAATATATTCATCTCGTTCATCTATCACAGCCTAGCCGTAACCAATGGCGACAACATCTCAGAGATTGGCACGATATTACCGACTTGCTCGATGCGGTATTACCGCGTTGGGTCAGCGAAGGCTATGCGACCTTGCTGGAGTCTAGATTAACGGGGCGAGGACGTTTGTACGATAACTATAGTGAGAGCATTGTGCGTTATTACGCGCAGCAAGGCGCATTACCGACCTATAGCGCTTTAGATGATGGCGACAAGTCTTATCTTTCCAATTCCATGGCGTACTTAGTCGGCGTACGTTTTCTAGCATGGCTTGAGGATAATTATGGCGCACAGACGTTAGATGCCGTGTGGACAAGAGTGCAGGCGGTGGAATCTCGCAGTTTTGAAACCGCATTTAGTGGGGCTTTTGGAGCGCCAGCCAGCCAGTTATATCGTCGCTTTATTGTTGAATATAGCTATCAGGCCATGCAGCAAGAGAAAGCCTTGATCCCGACACAGAGTGAACTTTGGCAGCAGTTTGCGTATGCTGCTCGAGATATCGCGTTCTCTCCAGATGGCAGTCAGTTTTTGGTGGTAGAGCAAAATCGTAAACGCCAAGTCATACTCAATATCTACGAAAGCAAAGAAAATGTAGAAGCCATTGAGCAATTTAATAAGCGCAATGAAGCGATATTAAATGCCGATCCTAAAGATATTGTGGATATCGCACCTGAAGTCTTTCCAAAGAAGCGACTCGCGCAGCTTAATGCTCATAATTTTGCTGGTATCTATTACCCCCAATGGCTGAATGACAGCCATATTTACTTCGTTGCAAAAACGCCGGATGCAGACGATAGCTTTATTAATGATTTATTTGTCTGGAAAGTTGGTACTGGAAAGCCTAAACAACTAACCGAAGGCGCGGGTATTCGCCGCTTTAGTATTGTTGATGCTAATACCGTTATTGCGGAGGTGTCCCGTTTGGGTTACTCACAGCTAGTGATCATGGAGTTGGACTCAGGCAAGCAAGCGCCAATCACCACAAGTAAGCTTGGTGATGTCCATGACTTTCCCGTGCTTTCTAATAAAAAGACGACATTAGCTTATGTGCATGTTACTCCTAATAAACGCTGGCAGCTTGTTGTTAAAGATCTTAGCCACGATACAACCGAAATCGTCTACTTACCCAAGTCACATCAATACCTTTCGGGGTTAACTTGGTCTCATGATGATGACAAGCTGTACTTTATTTCCGGAGTCGCAGGCCACTTAGCGGTGATGCGTTATGATGTGGAAAGTAAAGTACTTGAGACCTTACCTGCAAGTGCTAAACCGCTTGAGCAAATTATTACCCATTCACAGCAGTTACTGGTGAGCTATGCGACCCCTGAAGGTGTTAAGGTTAACAAAATAGTTTCTCCGGCTTGGCGCACTGTGAGCGTGTTGGAGCAAGTGGATGAGGCGGAACAAAAAGAGCTGCATCCCCATCAATTACCTGCGGCTAAGATAGACCAAACTGTGCTGCCCAGTTCTGATTATTCTGTGTTCGAACAGTCTTATTCTATCGCCTTATCTGGCGCATTAAATAGCGCCTCCTTTGATAGTTTGGGCGTGTCACTAAAAGGGCAGGATGTGCTGCGCCAACTTGCTTGGCAGCTTGGAGCCGAGAAAAGTATGAATAATGGCGCGTTGATGGGCGCATTTGCCCAACTTGAATATCGTCATGAAAACTGGAAAACGACGTTTGATGCTGGATATCAAGAGCTAGAAGCGGATAAGCAGTCTCGCTCGCCACAAGCTAATACCTCGAATGAGAGCAGCTTTAAGCAATTTGCCTTGTCATCTAGCTATCGTTTTGGTGAAGCGTTGAACTACCTCGCTCCCGAATTGGGTGTTATTCGTGTGCAACATGGTGAAAAGACATGGAACGGCGGGCGTTATGGCTTTAACGGTCGTGCAATGTGGGATACTCAGCAGCATGGTGTAGCATTGCAAGTCTCTGCAGCTCAGTGGCTAGGTGAATTAGATGGTTTTGATTATCAGGTGAATCTGTTCGCTAAAGCATGGCAAATTCCATTCTACGCATCGGTCGATAGCCGCTACAGCAGCGAATTGCCTCTATCTGTGGGTGGTGGAGCGCTTACCAGCACTAGCATTAGTAACAGTTTACATGCTGTCAGCGAACCTATGTTACCGCATCTATTTGCTACGGGAAGCCGCTATTTAGGCTATGAATTTGCAACTTCATGGCAGCAGGGTAAACCTAAGTTATTTTATAAGCAGCATCAGTTAGAAGGAGAAGTAATTGGGCAAAATTACGGTATTAAGATGCGCTTACCTTTGTCTCGAGTGATATTAGACAAGGCCGCTGATTTTGCTCCCGCAGGATTAACCGATCTGCAGTTTAGTGCTGGAGTGGGTCGTATAGAGGGGCGTAACATGACCAATGAAAACCGTGTTTGGTTTAGTGTTTGGTATGAGTTGTAGGTAATCGCTGAAGATTGCTATCAAAAAAGCGGGGGCGAGCCCCCGCAAATCATTCAGTTTGTTTATTCGAAGTTTGGCTAGTTGTGATCTGCTACGATTTGCAAACCTGAGTATGCATTATATCCGCGGATCATCACCCAATAACGCCCAGCCCCTTCATTGAGGCTGCAAGATTCAGTATTGCCAGAGCGATAAGGGCGACAAGTCCAATTACTGGTTGTGGGTTCTGTGCCTTTGAGCACGTACATATCAGCATCACCAGTGCCACCGCTTGTGTAAAATGTCACTGTATTCGCGCCTGCAGGTGCATCATAATAGAAGAATATCTCACTGTTTCTCGCTCCAGAAAGCCCCGTTTTTGCAACTCCTTTGATAAGCTTTTGCTCTTCACCTGGTAGCGTCACGGCAACTTGTTGTGTTGTTGACGCGGTGTCGCCATTACTATCTGTCACGGTGAGTTCTACGGTATAGCTGCCAGAGTTTGTGAAGCTATGTGAAGTTTGCGCACCTGAAGCGGATGCGCCGTCACCAAACTGCCAACTATGCTGTGTAATAGAACCATTTGGTGAACTAGATCCTGAACCATCGAAGCTGCAGCTTAGGTCATTACAGCTGTAAGTAAATAACGCAACAGGCAATGGATCGGTCGTGCCGTTATCACCAACAGGAATTTGGCCACCAAAGTGAGTCGAAACCTGAGGCCAAATTAAGCTAATTTTAGCGCCTTTATTGGTACATCCACCTAAGTGGTGTAGCGCAACAACATTATTGGTTGAGGCTGCAAGTACTGGTGAACCTGATGAGCCACCAATAGTGTCGCAGTAATAGCCTATATCTGTACCAGTACCTCGACCATTCGCCGTTGCTTGGTTCACAGAGCATAGTCCATTGGTGTCTTGATCAGACTCAATCGACAGCTCTTTAGGGTTACCTGAACCATGCTGAGGTATGTAAATACGCTCGCCCTGCGATGGATTACGCACATCTAAGCCAAAGTAACCAAACGGCTGGGCCTTAGCGAAATCATTGATGGTAAACAGCGTATAATCTAGCGTGTAATCTGTTTTAAGGAAGTCTTTGCCTGTGACCTTTACCACAGTTTCGCGCTGGCTGCCGTTACAGCTCGTGCTTTGATAGTTAAACCATACCTCAGTATTCGCCAGCTCTGATGCTGATCCCACACAGTGATTATTGGTAAACATGCGGTTATCGGCACCAACGCGCCAACCCGTACATAAACCACTGCCGTTCATGAGCAGTCTGGCGACTGGACGTGAACGCTCGAATTCCACCGGGTGCGATTGCGCCCAGCACTGCACGTCTTTACGTTCCATTGCGCCACAAGTTGACATGGGCGTCACATCGGTCAAGCCCTCAACAGTTGCTTGTCCTTCAGTACCATGATAGTAAAAATCGATTTCGGGTGTTTTGCCAGCATTGCCTTGGCCTGGGGTATATTCAATGATGACTTTATCAGCAGAGACTGACATAGCAGAAAACTGTTTAACGCCGTCATCGCCGAGGTTTGGATCAACTGTTGCAGCGCGGAGGTTTGCTTGGGTATATTCATAGCGCTCGCCACTATCCTCCGAGCGAACAACGAGTTTACCGCCGCTTGCAAGATTGAGGTTCTTAAAGTGTAGTTTGATGTAGCTTGCATCTGGGTGTGAAACCGTTTGCACAATGGTCTGTGTAGACGTTGAAGTATTTTTAGCACTGTTTTGAGTAATAAGTGGAAGGTTGAGATCGTACTTTTTACCAATCATTGCTTTGCTAGCTTTGCTGGTATATTCCATCATCTGAGCTTCCGTTAATGGCGCTTGTGCCATCGCGATACCAGATGCTAAACCTAATGCTGTGACAAGAATGTGTCGTTTCATTGTTATTCCTTTTGAGTGTGTGGTTATCCAACTTGAGATAAAAAGTTGGGCGTCGTTCAATACCGAACCAAGCCTTGGGTGCACTGTTGAGCACGACTAGTTGGTGGTATGTTTTTTGAACATCCACACACCAAAATAGAAACAATAATGTATTTTGTAAAGTTTTATATATATTATTTTAACATAAGTTTTACTTAACTTATGTCATTCCTTATTTTATATCCTCATTACGAACCAATAAATGGTTCAACATTTTTTGCTTGGCGGTGTATAGGTCCTTTTTATACTGCTCTCTGGACTTATTGACTGCTTGCTCGAAGTATTCAGATGCGGTTTGGTATCTTTGCTCTAAATAAGCAATTTTCCCGAGCTCGACATAAACTTCCGGCAAGTAATGATAATTCAACAATAAAGGTTCAATAAGCTCCTTGGCTTTTTTATAGCGCTGTTGCTTTATGTAGCTCGAAGCTAACGAGAGGGTATCGAAAGGGGAAGTAGGGCTTTGTTCAAGCTCCGCTAGGATCATATTCTTGAGATTAGTTTGGTCTTTGGGAATATAGTTAAGGTAATTCAATAACAAATTGGTGCTGGTGAGGTGATTGTTGAAGGCATAATCATAGATTTGCTTCGCACTATTTCTATCACCAACATGCTTATGTAACAGTGCGGCAATATTGATAGCTTCAGCGTCTCTTGGGGCGTATTTGAGCGCAGCAGACAATAAAGAATAACTCATATCATAGTCAGCTTCCAACAAAGCGGAAACGGCCAAATTGGTATAAAACTTTGCGACTAAATCTTCATACTGTGCATTCCCTGAGAATACACTATCCTGCTCAGGGAAATAATCAACAACAGTTCCGCTAAAGGAAAGTCTGTTATTTAGAGTTGCTAATTCTTCCTTTGGTGTAATTAGTTTTGTCTTAAAATGACTTGAGGTGAGTACGAAATTTTGATTTTTTTGATAGATTGGAAAGCTATCGACTTTGGCGTAACTAGTTTCAATACCGAGAATATTGGCATAAGCCTGAGATAATATAGCTAGAGAAATGCAATTTCCGGACTGCTGATTTAGCAATTCACTGGCTATGAATGTTTCACCGTCGTAAGAAAAGTGGCCAATTTTTGCCTGAAGGAAATTACCAAGAATTTCGTCTTTGGTTACATTTTTACCTCTGAACCGCTCAACATAGGTTAATAAAGCTTCTGCTTCTTGCTTAGGTAAAGTGAAGATTTGTTGTTCTGAAGGAACTGATTTCAGCGCAAAAAGAGAGTGGTTGAATAGAGAAGTTACATCTACCTTCTGTCTCATGTCTGCTGTAGTGGTGTGAGTGGAATTGCATCCGCTCAAGCCAATGCTAGTAAGTATAATGAATAGCCACTTCATAGTAATTCCTTGTATTTATTTATATACACCTGTATTCCAGCCTTGCCATCTATTCAAGGTTGGATGTTAGGCGTCCAGTTGTATTTTAAAAGTTAGCTCTTAAAATGCGCGCCTTCAAAAATAAAACCTTAAAAATCATAAATTTACAATGTGTTTTTAAAGGTTTTACAGCACTTTAACTTAGCAACAATTTAGACATTTGGAGTTGGCATTGAGCGAATATTTACCGATCGTTTCTTCTTTCGTTTTGGTTTTAAGCTTTGTTCCTTTGATTAGGAAGATCCGTAAAAATCGCAGTGTGTCAGGTGTATCACTGTTAATGATGAGTTTTGGTGTTGCACAAAGCTCTTACTTTATTGCCTACAACGTTTTCTTTGAACGTTTTTTTATGGTGCTACCTTTTGTTATTACAGGCTCTTTAAGTGCACTTATTTTATATTATTTTATTCGGTACAACGCAAGCTCGAAACAGCGTAATCAATTAGCACTTTTGCTTGGTTTGTCGACGTTGCCATTTGGGCTTTTATTGGCAAAGAACGTCGAAGCTGCTGCGTTATTAAATGCGTTAACTTACTTAGGGCTAGTGATGAGTTCAATTCGAGTCATGCCACAAACCTATAAAACGATTAAAAGCGGTGATGTCTCTAACTTAAGCGCTAGGTATTTCTCACTGCAGTTTTTAGCGGGAGGAATTGGGTTGGCTGCTGAACTGAGCTTAGGTCATGTTAGCGTCGCTCACGTGTTGATGTTTGTGATGATTTTACTGACTAATGCGGCGCAATTAGGTTGTATTCAGCACTATCGCTCGAAACCTGCTTTAGCTTAGTGATATAACCAGACAAAACAAGGGCTAGCAAATTGCTAGCCCTTAACGTTTTCGCTCATTTCACTCGCGTAATACAAAAATTTTCGAGTTACGCTTCTAGCGCTTTTGTGATCATACGGTCAATATACGCTTTATGTGCCTTAGTTGCCTGATCGGCACCCCAAGCTGTGCTCTTATCCAAAATACTCTGCAGTTGGAATAGTGCAGCGGCTTTTGCCAAATTGTCGTATTTGCTCGCTTTGCTCAACCCTGCAACATTAATTAAGCGAGAAACGTACTCAATTTGTAGGTTCTGGCTTAAGGTAGTTGCATTCTTATCGGCAACGAAAATAGCGGCGGTCAGCTCGTTCATAACCTCGTTTAGGCTGTATTCGTTACCATAGTACGCAGAGTCGCTGATACGTTGTAATACATTCGCGTGTAGTACCTGGTCTAGTACCGACTTTTGCATGCCAAGTACCATCTTATGGACTTTAGGATCTTCGTTCTTACCATAGTGGTTAAAGCCACGGCGCTGTGCTTGCATGTAGTTATAAAGAGGCTGCATATTTTCAAGCACGGTCGGTGCGAAAACCATTTCCTTTAGCGCGGTCATTGCTGCTTTTTGGCGCGCAAGTGGTACTGGTGTAAATGGTTTCGTTTCACCTTCTGTACCCACTACGCTGCGCTCAACGTATACACCGCCAATTTGGCGTGAAATCACAGTTGCTTGACCACGGTATTGACCAAACAGCATATTTGCAGAGGTTAATAACTGTTGGTTAGACTGACCATCAACACGTGCTTTGTCTTTTAGTTCGGTGAATAGATGGTTGATCAGGGTCATGCGGTCAACGCCGTATGTTACTGGATCGGACGATAAGTCACCAATCATCACGCGAGGATCAATATGACGGCCCGGCGCACGCATATCGTCGGCATCGTTACCAAAAGCTAAGCCATGCTCGCCTGAGCGAGATAAGATTTTTTCAAGGCGCTGTTGCTCTTGGGTGTCATCGTTAAGTGCCGTGCTATAGCCAAATTCTATCGCCCAGTCATCATATGGACCCGGTTTGGTTTGGAAGATATCACCTTGCTCAACGCCTGGTGGGGCGATGTTAGCTGGCGCGTAGTCCATCACAGAGCCTGTTACGATACCTTGTGTTTTTGACTTGTCGTGTACTTCTTTAGGGCCCCACAAAATTGAAGACTTCATGTTATGGTTTAGGCCTAAGGTGTGTCCTACTTCGTGAAGAACCAACTGTACTAAGCCCTGTCGTAGCATTTCTTTGCGTTCGATGTCAGCACCTGTTGCTAGGCTTGCCGTCATCAATTGACCTTGCATTTCATGTCCAAGCGAACAGTGTAATGTATCGCTTGATGCCTCAGCTCCATGGCTCATTTGACCTTGAGAGTAGAGTGAGTCATACATCCAGCGGTTACGCATAAATACATACTCTAGCATGATATCGGAACCAAGAATTTGGCCAGTAAGCGGGTTGGCAGTTGCCGGACCATAGCCGCCAAACGGTGGGCGAGGTGATGAAGTCCAGCGTAGGACATTGTAGTTGATATCGCCTGCATCCCAAGTAGCGTCGTCAGGCTGTACTTTAACCACAATGGCATTTTTAAAGCCGATTTTCTCAAACGCGCTATTCCATCCTAGTACACCATCGCGAACCGTGTCACGCCATTCGACTGGCGTGGTGTTTTCAATCCACCATACGATTGGTTCAACAGGTTCAGAAAGCGCTGCGCTCGGGTCTTTTTTCACTAAGTTCCAACGCTTAATAACGTCTTTATACGGCGCCCAATCTGGTGATGTTTGCACGTCAAACTGATTGGTGAAATAACCGATACGTGCGTCATCGTAGCGAGGCTGGTAGCTATTGTCTGGCAGAGCGACAAAGCTATGTTGTACTTTTAGCGAGACAAAACGTGAGTCTGTCACTGCATTTGAGCCTGCAACTTTTGGGTCTGGGTTACTAAAGACATAATCAACAACGATATCTAAGTTGTTGCTGTATGGACGGTGCTTAACGATTCGAGATTTCTTATCGTCTAATTTGCCAAGGGCAAAACGTTTGCTTGCGTTTTTGTCATCCACACGTTTCCAAGGAGATACTTTGTGTAGTGACTCACTTAAAAATAGCTTATCCGCTTTGAATAAAATTTTACCATCTTCGGCTTTTTCAATTTCGATACTGGCGAGTACGGCTTCACTGATGTTGGCATCGCTCGCGTTGGCGATGGCTGAGTTTTCATCAAAAATAAAACGCGGTGTTTTGCTGATAATATCAATGCGGTCAAAGTGCTTTCTAAATTCAATCAGTTTAGTTTCGCGGTAATTACCTCGAAAATGACCAGCATCGGTAACGCCGTCAACAGTATGTGCGAAGTACAAGAAAGGAGTGTTGAGTTGCGACTCATTGAGCTGCATTAAATACTCGCCACTTTCTTTGTCCTGATAAAGTGGGAAAAGGCCATCAATACTGGTTTTATTTTCGATAATTGAAGCGATGGTTTTTTCTTCTTCTTTTTTGTCTTTTTTAGCAAAGCTTGGGGCGCTTGCAAAGGTGAGCGCGAGGGCAATGCTTAATGCCGTTTTCTTCATAATGTTGACTCGAAATAGTAAAAACTCGAGTGTACCCAAAACATCAGAGCCTGTCAGAAACTCAAGGTAAAATGAATGTAACAAAAGATAAACGACAGACTTGCAACTAAGTTAAAACGTCTGTTCGATTCCGAAAAGCTATGTCCGATTTCGAAAAAGTAGCAATGTTGGGTATTTTATTCTTTCTTAATGTATTGAAATTTAAAAATATTTTTAATTTGGCATAGTTCTCGCTCTTAGTGCGTAGTCAGTTAGGAGGGGAAATGGATCTAGTCAAACCGGCAAAGCAAAAAAAAACCACACATTACATCGTTGTTGTCTGTTTAATGGCGGTGATAGTTGTCTATTTGCTGTGGCAACAATGGGCATCTCATTCCAGTGTGATGCGCGCTGAAATACTGGTCGCGGAGGTGAAACAAGGTCCGCTTACGTTGTCAGTAGACAGCTTTGGAGAGTTACGTAGTGCTGAGCAGTTTTTGTTAAACGCGCAAAGTGCGGCCATTGTTAAGGTGATCCATCACAAAGCGGGCGCAATTATTCGTAAAGGTGATGTGATTGCTGAGCTCATGAGTCCTGATCTGGTGTTGCAAGTTCAGCAAGCCAAACAAGCTTTGCGTCAGTCGTGGGCAATAAAAGAGCAGCTGCTACTCTCTCAGCAAAGGGAGCAGTTAAACGAACAAAAACAGCTGATGCAAAAGCGGGGGGAGTTAAAAACCTTAGTGTTGCGTCATCGTGCTGAGCAAAACCTTGCACAACAAGGCATTATTTCCGCGCTTAATTTTGCCCAAACTGAAACTAGTTTGAGTACCTTACAACATGAAATTACCATGCTAGAAGAGCAAGCTAAACAGCTGCAAGCACTGCATGGTTCGGCGCTTACCCTTGCCAACGAAGAAATTAACATTCGCGAGCAAGAACTCAATAACTTACTAGAAAAACAACAACAACTAGAGATTAGAGCTAGTACCTCAGGGGTTATTGAGCGAATGCCTCTGGCGCTTGGGCAACGAGTCAATGTTGGTGACGAGTTAGCATTAATTGGCTCTAACCAGTCGTTGGTGGCGGTATTGTCTGTGCCACAATCCCAAGTGCGCTGGGTTGAAACTGGGCAATATGTGATGGTGAACATGCAAGCCAATAAAGTAAAAGGCGAAGTGATCCGAGTTGACCCGGTGGTGACAAACAATAGCGTGGAAGTAGAAGTGAGTTTACCAAATGCTTTACCGAAGCAGGCGCGAGCGCAGCTGAGCATTTCTGCCAGCATCGCCATTAAGCATCTTGCCAATGCCACTTATGTACAACGTCCCGCCAATGCCAAAGATAATCAAACGCAGACCTTATTTGCACTGACTAGTGATGACACCGCAAAGCCGATAGAAATCACTTTTGGTGCTTCAACTGGGAAATATATTGTTATAGATTCTGGCGTTGAAGCCGGGAGACGATTAATCATTTCTGATCTAGCCTATCTTGCCAGTCTAGATGAGACAATCTTATTAGAGTAGGAATATCAAAATGATAGTGCTTAAAAATATTAATAAAGTGTTCGAAACCGAAGAGCTGCAAACACACGCACTGAGAAATATTTCACTGGAAATAGCAAAAGGCGATTTTATTTCGATCTCTGGCCCATCTGGTTGTGGCAAATCTACTTTGTTATCCATCATTGGTTTAATTGACCAAGCGACAAGTGGTAGTTATACGATTGGTGCTCATGATGTGACATCGCTGACGCTTGATCAAGCCGCTGAGCTTCGCAATGAGCATATTGGGTTTGTCTTTCAGGCTTTTAATCTCATTGATGAAATTTCGGTATTCGATAACGTTGCTTTACCGCTAAAGTATCGCTCTGAAAAGCTGAGTAAGGTTGAAGTAAAGCAGCGAGTCGAGTCTTGTTTACAAAAGGTTGGACTGTCGCATCGCGTTCAACATAAGCCAAATCAGCTATCAGGCGGGCAGCAGCAGCGTGTCGCGATTGCTCGTGCTTTGGTGACCGAGCCAAGCATTCTACTGGTGGACGAACCGACAGGTAACTTAGATTCGAAAAGTGGCGATCAGGTGATGCAATTAATCGCTGAATTGCATCAGCAAGGCACCACAGTTTGTATGGTGACGCACGATCCACGTTATGCCGATATGGCTCCAAGGCAGGTGAAATTGTTTGATGGTGAGCTGTTAGGTACCGTCGCTTCTGCTCAATCTGTTAGTCAACGAGCATAGAGAGGGCACCATGCAAGTGTTCAACTTAGGCCGTGCAAATATTTACCATGTTAGTGTGGTGACTACGCTGAGCTGCGTATTCGTTGTGATGCTGGTCGCGATGGGGATGTTACATAGCCTGTATTTCTCACCTCTACCATACCCGGATGCAGAACGTATTGTTAAACTTGAATACCCGATGTTTGATGAAAATGGTAACGAGAGCAGCGAAGCCTTTAACTACCCATCATTGATGCATTTATACGAGCATAAACCAGTCGCAATGGAGCAACTGGCGATGGTGCATTATGCCGAGCAGTTACTTACCTCAGATGCTGATACGCCTCAAGTTGAATCAGCTTATGTCTCGCCACAGTGGTTTAGTATTTTTGATATGCCGCTTGCGATGGGGCGGGTTATTACTGAATCTGTCAATGAGAGCAACCCTGTTGCAGTGCTGAGCTTTCAAGCTTGGCAAAGTCACTTCAATGGCGACCCTGATATCTTAAATAAAACGCTGCGTCTGGATGAGCGAGAGTTCACGATTGTCGGGGTGGCGGCAGAGCGGTTTTATGAACCTAACTTAAAAAAGCTGATGCACAACACTGCGGTATGGCTACCTTGGCAATACAACCTAACCTCAGAGGAAGCTAAACCTTACTGGTGGAACCGTTATGCGCTTAACTTGATGGTGGGTAAACTGGCTACAGGGATGGAGCATGAACAAGTCAGCCTCTCGCTTTCCAATGAAATGAACACACTTTGGCGCAGCAAAGTGAGCGACAGTGAGTATTTTGCGAAGTGGTATATTGGCATTCGCGCAGTGTCGTTGAAATCAATTATGCTCGGTAAGTCTCCCTTATTGTTATTTGGAATGTTTGTGGTATCGCTTGGTTTACTTGGTATAGCGCTATTAAATATCAGTAATTTATACCTTGCGAGACTCAGTCAAATCCAGCGCCGGCTGGCAATTCAGGCGGTGGTGGGAGCAAAAATAAGAGATATTGCGCTGATGCAATGGTTACCGCTGCTAGTACTTTGCTTCGTATCACTCGTGGTTGCAATTGGAGCGTCTTATGTTATCTGCCAGTGGCTACAGAAAGAGCTAGTGGGATTGTTGCCGCAAGCGCAGCTGATTTCGTTAACTTGGCAAAGTGTGCTTGCACTGGTATTGGTCGCTTTATTGACGAGCTGGTTATTGTTGTTAGCTGGAATGTCAGCAATACGCTTTCGTCACTTAACGCACATGCTAAAACAAAGCGGTAAGGGGAATGCCGTTGTTGTGAGTGAGCGAGTACAACGGATCATGGCGGTGAGTCAGTTAAGTATTTCTATTATCTTGACCTTCTTCTGCTTTAATGTCGGTGTTGCTGCCATCTCTCATCTCAAAAATGCTTATGCGGTAGATCTCAAGAATAAATACGAAGTCACGTTTTATGCTCCTGACACAATGCCGAGAGACGAATACACAGAGGTAATGCGTCAAGCCAGTGAAGCCCTAGGGAATACCGCAGAAGTAATCGCGGTGAGTCGAAGTCGTTCACCCATCGGGCAAGGTGTTGGCACTTGGTCATTGCAAGAAGTCGAGACGCTTGAACGCGTGCATCCGGTTGGCCGAGTTGTGGATAGTGGTTATCTTGAGTTTTTTTCTTTACCGTTACTTCAAGGTCAGTTTTTCGATAGTGAAGCGGTGCGCCGCGGTGAGCAGCAGTTAATTATCAATAAAACCTTTGCTGAGCAGCTAGGTGGAGAGGAAAAGGCGCTAGGCAAGCGCTTGAGTTTTAACATTACAGACGAAGATGCGGCGTTTGAAATTATTGGTGTCGTTGCTGATTTAGCCGTGCCAGGCGAACCCGCACTGCCCCATGTGTATCGAGCTGTACAAGGAAGTAATACGGCGTTAATTAAGACTCAGCAGCCAGTTACTAAATCCCATTTTGCAGCGCTACTTACGCAAGTTCATCCAGCATTGAAAATCTTTAGTTTTAAATCACTTACAGCGCAGCGTGAGCAATACCTGTTGACTGATACCTTGGTTACCTATGGAGCACTGTTTATCTTTGCGTTGGCGTTGCTGCTCGTGATTATTGGCCTGTTTGGTGTCTTTCGTTATAGCCAATCACTTAAGGTTTCTTATTACGGCACGAAAATGGTGCTGGGGGCCAAACACAGCGATCTAACTCGAGAGGATTTTACTACCCACTTTAAACACATAGGTATTGCGTTAATGATCTCCCTGACAGGGTGTTTATTATTGTCGCCATACTTTCAACAAACATTTAATGTGGCAGATTTTTCGATTGCGGCAGTGGGGATAGTGTTGGTGTCGAGTTCGTGTTTGTACTTTTCACTACAACAAATACTGCGCAGGCCACTCAATGCATTAATCAACCCATCTGAATTAGGGAAGGGATAAGCATGACATTATGGCATCAGCTATTGGGGCGATTGAGGTATAGACTAAATCTAATGCTAGTTGTGTTATTGAGCGGCGCTTTCGCCGCCATATTGAATGCGCCAGTCTTTAATATTAAGCGTTTAGTCGGTGCTAAGGTACGCGATGTTCTTATCGAGCAGTGTTGGAGCCGGGCTTCTCTCGTGTTAGTCGCGGTGTTTATTGCTGTTTTCTTGTCTTTAGTTGTGGCGAGTATGTTTGGCATCTTGAGTCCGCTGCTTGGGATCTATCTGTTGTTCGCTATCGTATTGGTAGGCTGTATCGTTCTAGCGCTTGAGCTTCACCATGTCACTAAGCAGATCTAGGGAGATAAATGTGACAAAAAGCCGAAAAAATTGTTATATAACTCACAAAAGTCGCACTTAGAAAGACCTTTATAAATCAAAGGTTTTGGTGCTTAATTGTTTGAAATTACTTTATAATTTCCGCTGTTTTTCGATAGTTATAAAAAGTTGTTCTAAAGGTGTAACAGATTCTTACAAATGTCACATCCGAGAACGCGCTAAACTTGGTACTATACGGTCAGGAAATTATCAATAGGTACTGTCATGCAAGCTAAAACTTTAAAATGGATTCTACCCTTTACCGTGCTTATAGTCGGTGTTGTCGGATTTATGTTCGTCAATGCCGTTGCTAAGAGTGAACCTGAGAAGCAAGAAGTCGATTCTCGTCCTGTTGTTGAAGTTGAAACTCTCGCTGCGCAAGATCACCAAGTTGTGATCCAAAGCTATGGCGAAGTAAAACCGCTAGAAAGTACACAACTTTCTATTCAAGTATCGGGCGAAGTTGAATACTGGCACCCTAACTTTGTTGAAGGCGGTGTGGTACAAAAAGGCGAGGTGTTACTGCGTATTGAGCAAGATAACTACGAAGCCGCGTTGCTACAAGCAGAAGCAGAACTTGCCAGAGCCGAGGCGCAGCTTATCGAAGAGCAAGCACAAGCTGATGTTGCCGCTGATGAAGCAAGAAGATTTCCAAATAAAAAGCATACCGACCTATTTTTACGTAAACCGCAGGTCATGAGCGCCAAAGCCTCAATAAAATCGGCAAAAGCTGCACTGCAGCGTGCAAAGCGAGACTTAGAAAACTGCGAAGTTATCGCGCCTTATAACGCACTAGTGGTGAAAAAAGACGTTGGTCTTGGCCAGTTCGTGTCTATGGGTAGCTCAGTTGGTACGGTCAACAACATCGAAACTGCCGAAGTGATTATTCCTATCGCGGGTTTTGATTCTGTGTTTTTACCTGAGCGAGTGTCAGGTCTTGCCGCTACGGTTTATCAGCGTGGTGTGAATGCCTTCACTCGAGAAGCGGTAATTGATAGAGATTTAGGTACTGTTGACCAACAAACGCGTATGAACAACTTGGTGGTGCGTATTAACGACCCGTACGGTCTCACAACGCGCCAGCCAGCGATAAAATACGGTACGTATGTACAAGTTAGCTTTGCGGGTAAAACGTTAAAACAAATCTACCGTCTACCTCAAGATATCGTGAATAATCAGTCGGTTTGGTTACTTAATCAAGATAACCAGCTTGAGCCACGTAAAGTGCAAGTTATCCGCGAAGAGGGTGAGTTCTTCTTAATCGGCGATGGCATCACAAGTCGCGATAAAGTGGTCATGACACCACCTGAATATCCACAAAAAGGCATGGAAGTTAAAGTTGCTGGCACGGACTCCTCATCAAAGCCAAGTAGTCAGCCGGAAAAGCTGTAACAGCAAGGAGCGACCATGAGTGATATAGAAAAAGCATCGCAGCGCGGTATTATCGCTTATTTTGCGAATAATACGGTAGCGGCAAACTTGTTGATGGTCTTCATACTGATAATGGGTTTTATCAGTTATATGACTATCCAAAGGCAAATGTTTCCAAACTTTGAGATCAATTATGTAACGGTGTCAGCCGTGTATCCTGGCGCGTCTCCTCAAGAAATTGAAGAGGGGATCTTGATCAAAATTGAAGAAGCATTAAAAGACGTTACAGAAATCAAAAAAGGGGTTTACCGTGCTGCTAGAGGCAGCGGTAGTGCGCAACTTGAGATCTATAAAGATGAAGACTTAACGGAAGTAGAAGATAAAATTCGCTCGCGTGTGAATAGTATCGCGACCTTCCCAGCATCCATGGAGCCCGTGCAGGTTCAGCTTATAGAATTTCGTCAAGACGTGGTGAACGTCGCGCTGGCTGGTAATCTACCGTTGAATGCACTCAAGCCAATTGCCAAAGAAATCGAGGATGAATTACTCGAAATTCCAACGATTTCACTGGTTGACCGTTCAACCCCAGACTATGAGATTGGTATTGAAGTTGATCCAGACGCTCTGCGCCGTTACAACCTAACGATTAGTGATGTAAGTAGCGCAATTAGACGTTATTCGACCAACATTTCAGCAGGTCAAATCAGAACCGAATCTGGCATTATTGCAGTGCGTGTTGAAAACCAAATGTACCGCGGTAATGAGTTTAGAAACATTCCTGTTAAGGTCGGTGATAACGGCGCCAAAATTTATCTTCAAGATATCGCAGAAATTAAAGATGGTCTGACTGAAGGTGAATATTACTTCCGTTTGAATGGTGAAAATGCAGTATTCCTGTCGGTTAAAGCGACCAAAGACCAAAATATGATCCCAATCGCGAAAGCGGTACATAAATATATCGAAGAGAAAAACGCTAAGTTACCTGCAGGCTTAAGATTAGAACCAATCGTTGATATGACGTACTACCTGAATGCTCGACTCGAGATGATGAAGAGCAATATGTTACAAGGGGCGTTACTCGTCGCCATCATGCTGACTATTTTCCTACGCTTCAAATTAGCGCTATGGGTAATGATTGGCTTGCCGGTGTGTTTCCTTGGTGCGTTCCTATTTATGCCAGCACTTGGGATCAGCATTAATATTGTATCGCTGTTTGCCTTTATTATGGTGCTTGGGATCGTGGTGGATGACGCCATCGTCATAGGGGAGTCCGCCTACTCCGAAATTGAACGCAAAGGTCACAGCGTTAAGAATGTGGTGATTGGCGCTAAGCGTGTTGCAACGCCAGCAACCTTTGGTGTATTAACAACTATTGCTGTGTTTGCACCTATGTTGTTCTCATCTGGTCCTGAAAGTGCATTCTTTAAGTCAATCTCGGGCGTTATTATTCTGTGCTTGGTATTCAGTTTGATTGAATCCAAATGGATTTTGCCAGCGCACATTGCTCACACTAAGATTAAACCACTACGTCCAAACAGTCGTCGTGCTGCATTTAACAAGAAGTTCTTCGCATTTGTAAACGGACCATACAGACGCTTTATTCAGCGCTGTGTTGACTGGCGCTGGACCGTATTATTAACTTTTGTGGCGATGCTGGTATTTAGCTTTAGCTTAGTAACTTCGAACTTAGTGCGCTTTATTCCGTTCCCTAAGGTGCCTGAAGATTATCCAAAGATCGAAATTACCATGAACGACAACGTATCAGACGAGCAGACCATTACAGCGATGCAGTCTATTGAGTTAATGGTACGCAATGTCGATAAAGAGATTGCCCAAGAGTTCGGTCAAGGCATGATTAAGGATGTATATTCTTGGAACCAGAGCCGCACTAAGGGCTCAGTGTTATCGACGTTAGTGGACGAAGAGCAAAGACCATTTACGGCTTTTGAACTTGCACGCCGTTGGCGCGAGGCAATGCCAGAGATCACTGCAGTGAAGTCAATTATTGTGTATGACAGTGTTGGCGATCAAAGTGGTGGTGAGGGTGAATTTGGTTATCGCTTGCTAGGTTCTGATATCGAGACTCTCAATGCAGCGGGCAGACAGCTTATTTCAATGTTGCAGCAGCAACCCGGGTTATTTGATATTAGCTCGAGTATTGACCCTGCGAGTAAAGAAATGCAGATCGCGCTTAAGCCAGTGGCTTATGAGCTTGGCTTGCAACTTGCCGATGTTGCGATTCAGGTTGGTAATAGCTTCTACGGTGGCGAAGCACAGCGTGTTATTCGTGATGGCGAAGAGATCAAAGTGATGGTGCGTTATCCTGAACTTGATCGTAAAGCTTTGGCTTCACTTAAGCGTACTATCATCACAACGCCAAAAGGCAAAGAAGTGATGCTAGGCGATGTTGTAGAGTTTACCGAGAAGCCGGGTATCAATTATATTCGTCGTGAAGATGGCTTTAGAACGGTATATGTATACGGTAGCATCGATGAAGAGCTGATTGAGCCAGATGCCGTGGTTAAGAATATCGAAGAAAATATCTTACCAGAGCTACTAAAACAGTTCCCAGGCGTAAAAACTAAGCTAGGTGGTAGCGTGGAAGAGCGTCAAGCGCAAACCAGTGAGCAGATCTTATTCTTTGCCGCTGGTATGTTGATGGTTTATATCCTATTGGCTGTACCGCTTAAGAGCTATGCACAACCGCTTATCGTGATGTCGGTAATCCCGTTTAGCTTAGTTGGCGCGCTATGGGGTCACTTAGTGTTTGGCTTAGATATGAGTACTATGTCTATGTTTGGATTGGTAGCCGCTGCTGGGGTTGTGATCAACGACTCCTTGGTAATGACGGACTATATCAACCAAGCACGTGCCGAGGGCGTTAAGCTTAAAGAGGCAGTTATTGAAGCGGGTTGTGCACGCTTTAGGGCAATCACGCTAACCTCTATCACGACGTTTGCCGGTGTCATGCCAATCATCTTTGAAACCAGTCTACAAGCAAGGTTTGTTATTCCGATGGCGGTATCACTTGGCTTTGCAGTGCTATTCGCAACGCTTATCACGCTTGTGTTAGTGCCAGCCTTATACATCATCTTAACGGATGTGCAGGGTGCGGGTTCACGCTTAAAAGCGAAGATCAGACGCAAGCCTAAATCTGACGATAACCAACTAGAGAAAGCAGAAGCTTAGAAACTCTCGTCTACACTCAATAATATAAAGGCCGCGCAGTGATGCTCGGCCTTTTTCTTTGTGCGCTGGTATGGCTCTTGAATCATGATACACTGGCGAAAAATAACGAATTTAGGATGACAACTTGGTGATGGAAAAAACTCAACCGCTAGCCAAAAAGCAGCCGAAATCCTTGCTGCACCATAATCATGAGCGTATCGACAACTACTACTGGATGCGTGATGACGAGCGTAAAAATGCTGATGTGTTGGCACACCTCAAAGCAGAGAATGATTACTGTGAAGCGCAAATGGCGCCTCACCAAGCGTTACAAACCCAGCTGTTTGAAGAAATGAAAGGTCGTATCGTAAAAGACGATAGCTCAGTGCCCGCAAAAGATGGCAACTATTGGTATGTGAGTGAAGTGAGTGGTGATGAGGAATATGCTAAGTATTATCGCGCATCACAAGAAGATTTGTCGGATAAAAAACTGCTGTTAGACATTAATCAGTTAGCCGCTGGCAACGAGTTTTATGACATCGGTGATATTACCGTAAGCCCAGATGAGCAACTGCTTGCCTATAGCGAAGATACTGACGGGCGTCGAATTTATACCATCAAGTTTCTTGATTTAAATACCAATACATTACTGCAAGACGTGCTGTATAACACGGAAGGTCAGGTCATTTGGGCGAACGACAATAAAACCGTATTTTATGTCAAAAAAGACGAGCAAACGTTGCTCGGCTTCCAAGTGTATCGCCATGTGTTGGGAACGCCACAAAGCGATGATATTTTGGTGTTTGAAGAGCAAGATCGCCAATTTTATATGGGATTGGGTAAAAGTCGTGACGAAAGCGCTATTTATATCTATCTCGCTGCGACGGAAACGAGCGATCAGTTAATACTGGATGCAAACGATCCTTGCGGTGAGTTTAGCACCCTAATTCCAAGAGAAATTGGCCATGAATATGGTCTTGAAAAAATGGGAGAGTTCTTTTACATCCTGAGTAACAAGAATGCTAAAAACTTCAGGTTAATGCGTGCAACAGCGGCAACCGTTGGTGATGTCGAGCAATGGGAAGAGTTAGTTGCCCATCGCGACCATGTACTATTAGAAGGCTTGGAGCTGTTCAACAGTCACTTTGTGCTGACTGAGCGTGAACAAGGGCAGATCCGTTTTGTTGTCCACGATTATCAAGGGCAGAGCTATCACCTTGGATTTGATGATGCTTGTTATTTTGCCACGGTAGGAAATAACCCTGAGCCAAGTTCAAGTAATATTCGTATTCACTACTCGAGTATGACAACCCCCAGCTCAGTGTACGATTGTGATTTAACTACAGGTAAGAAGACGCTGAAAAAGCAGCAGCAAGTGTTAGGTGATTTTAAACCAGAATATTATCACTCTGAACGTTTGCATATTACTGCAAGAGATGGCGTTAAAGTCCCTGTATCTTTGGTGTATCGCAAAGATAAGTTTAATCAAGACGGTAGCAATCCACTATTGCAGTATGGTTATGGTTCTTATGGTATTACTATCGACCCAAACTTCTCTAGTCAAACTCTAAGCCTGTTAGATAGAGGGTTTGTATACGCGATTGCGCATATTCGAGGTTCTGAGATGCTTGGTCGTGAATGGTATGAGCAAGGCAAAAAGGCGCATAAGCAAAATACCTTCAACGACTTTATTGATGTTACCAAGGCCTTGGTTGAGCAGAGCTACGGCCATAAAGACAAAGTGTTTGCATCAGGTGGAAGTGCAGGTGGCCTGTTAATGGGCGCAATTGCAAACCAAGCTCCAGAGCTGTATTTAGGGTTAGGCTGCCATGTGCCTTTCTTGGATGTGTTAACAACCATGTTGGATGAGTCAATCCCATTGACCACCAACGAGTATGATGAATGGGGTAATCCGAATAATGAAGCGGACTACCAGAATATTTTAGCATATTCGCCGTATGACAATATTGAAGCCAAAGCCTACCCAAATATTCTTGTCACCACAGGCCTACACGACTCGCAAGTGCAGTATTGGGAGCCCATGAAGTGGGTTGCTAAGCTTAGAGAATATAAAACGGATGATAATGTACTGGTCTTTAAAACCGACTTGGAAGCGGGTCACGGTGGTGCGTCAGGCCGATTTAAAAGCCTACATGAAAGAGCACTAGAAATGGCATTCTTTATCAGCTTATTGGATGGTAGGTCGTAGCTTTAACTCGACTTGTATACCTTAGGCTTAGCCCGACAACAGCGAGATAAAAGATCGCGAGGTAAACTCGCTCCTACCAGAGAAGAATCTGAGTAGGAGCTGGCTCGGTTTATAGGTCGTCGCTTTAGCTCGACTCGTACACCCTAGTCTTAGCTCGAACTATACGTCTATCTTAGTTTAAATACGCTTTAAGCATCCATACCAGCTTTTCTTGCTCTTTGATGTAGTCGCTCATTAGCGCTGCTGTCCCTTCATCTTCGGCTTCACCCGCCTGTGCTAAAATTTCACGCTGCATAGAAATAAGTGTTGTGTAGCCATCAAGCAAGGTTTCTAGTGCTTGTGTACCATTGCTGATCCCTTTTGCTTCTTGAATTTTACTGGTTTCCAAATAATCAGAAAACGCATGCAATGGGTTGCCTTCAATCGTCAAAATACGCTCTGCGATTTCGTCTACCTTCTCAAGTAATAGCGTATAAATCTCTTCAAATTTTAGGTGTAGTTCAAAAAACTCACGACCTTTGATGTTCCAGTGAAAACCACGGGCATTCATATATTGAATTTGGTAGCTACTTAGTAGCGTATTAAGTGACGTTACCAGTGCTTGGCTCTTTGCTTTGTCTAAACCGATAGAATTAATGTTTGTCATGCGATGCTCCTTGTTGATTCACAGTCAGTATGGCGCAACCTTAGGTGATTGCCCAATGATTAAAATCAAAGCGTTTAATCGGAAAAATCAATTAATAAAATAAAAACATATTAAATATTAATACAATATGACGTTGGGATGAGCGTGGTAAAAAACAAGATGGAACCCTAAAAAGCACTCAACAATAACAAGGTGACATGAGTACTCGTTGGGAATAAAGCTTGCCAACTTTTCCCAAAGCCTTACCAGAGCGCGTAATTTTTGATCTAAGACAAGTGTTTAATCTCGTTCGTATTTTGGCGGTTTTAAACTTGATTTAGGTCAAAATATCACCGCATCATAAGCGCATAATCATTTCATCAAGACACAAAAAACGCGGTGTCTACTACTTGAGGAAATGAGTATGAAAGGCAAAACAAAATCAGAACATAAAATGGAGCTCGTCGTCGTTGTTATCGCTTTAGTGGCTTTTGTTGTTGGGCTAGTAGGTCACTTAGCTGGCGCAAGCATCGCAAACTCAGATACCTTTGGCTATATTGCTGCGCCAGTACCGTTGTTAGTTGGCTTGATCGCAGTGATTGCTTACAAAGTAGCTGCAAGTGCAGAGCACTAAGGCCTCTCTAGCAGCTCGCAAATATAGTCCATTACCGCACGGGAATATATTAAGCTGGTATGGCTGAGATGAAATACTTTGTGCTCGGCCATGCCACTGAGCTTGGTTTCTTCTAACAACACAGTGCCATCCGACTGGCTACCTTTTTGTAGCAGTGGCATTAGTCCGATGGGTAAGTCGCCGGCAATACTGTAAAGCTTGGCGTCGAAAGGCCAATCTTGATTGTTAGATAATAAAAACTCCACACTGTTTTTTAACAGTAGCTCCAGTCCTTTGTCGTGCATATGCTTGGCAATGGCACTGCCTTTATGTGGTGTCCCCAAGGTCACCACTTTTTTTACTTGCGTGCTCGCGGCAGAACCTCGCTCTAAATACGCTCTTGCAACTAAGCCTCCCATGGAGTGGCAAACGAGTGCGGCGGGGCGGTCGCCAACGAAAGTATCAATAGCGGCGCAGATCTCATCAATATTTGGTGTTAACGTGTTATAGCTTAAATTGAGAATACGGTAGCCCGATTTACCTAATCGAGCGCTAAGCGGGCGCATCACAAAACCAGACATGTACAAGCCATGTAGCACCACAATACTTTCGATTTTGGCGCTCGCGGTAATATTGAGTGGAATAGGAGAGTGGTTCATGCCGCCTCTTTAAACTTGAATACTTCAAAGCCTTGCGCGAGTGTACCATCCCCACTTGAATACTTGATGTATAAATCAAACCAAATTGAAAAATTATTATCCAAGATCCTGTGATCTTGGCTAGGGCCTGTTGACCTTTGCTGTTTGATTTTTGTTCCCCTGAGTGGGTTTTGGTCGCGGCGCTCGACTTGCCGCCTAGTAATCTAAGCAAAAGTTGAGCAACAATGAACAAAGCGCACTCAGGGGAACCCAAAGGGCAGCGCTTGATTGGCATTTCTACTGCGTTATCGCCTGACTCACATAGAATAACTATGCTACACAGGCTTTGCCTTGTATAAATGGCAATCAAACTGCTGCAAAAACAAACTTGAAAGATCAACAGGCCCTAATCAAATTGCCACTCTTGCTTGTAATCGTACCTAAAGCCAATAGAGATGGAGTCCATATCGATTTGGTTGTCGAAGGACTTGTTTAAGTACTCCAAGTGCACTCTGAGGGGCGGTGTTGGTAGCCACTCAAGTGTAACATTGTAGCTATCGAAGCTTTGATTAAGCGGATCATGACTGCCGTAACCGTCATCAAAATCAAAATATCCGGTTTTGAGTTTATAGTGTTTTGCGAGTTGATAGGCCAACGAAAGATCAAAGGTGTGGCCTTGTCGAGAATCAAGTACGCCCACGCGTTGATAGTCTTTGTCCTGATACGCCATGGCAGCGTAAAAGCGGGAGGTAAATTGATAAGCAAGTGCACCAGACCAAAGTTGGTTTTCACCAATATGCTGCTCGTTATCGTATACATTGTTTTGTTGATAAGTAATCGCCGCATGTAAACCCGCGTTATCGTAACTTAACCCAGTGTTGAATAAATCCGTTTGATTATCGCCCTTATCCCCATTAAATTGGCCAGCAGCGATAACCGTCATTGGTCCCAATTCATAGCGGTAAGTAACTAAATTATCAACGAAAAAAATACTCTCTGGATCGTAAGCAAATGGGCTGCTGGCGTGATTAAAAATATCAACGTATTCGGCAATAAACAGATACTGTGCAGGCCTTTGTTTGCCAATGCCAAACCGACCATACGGTGTACCTAGCGCTGTATAAGCACGACGTGATTTGCCAAAATTTCCTTCATTGGCGAGATCGATGCCCCATTCACCATGAAGTTCGGCCTGCCAGCCCGGCATAAATTCATGTGTCACTTTAATCCCTGCGTGGGATAAGGCATCACGAACATCCCAGTTACTTGTATCATCTTGATTGATTACGCCAAATGTCGGGCGTATTGTGGCATAGGTTTTGAGCGTGGTTGAGTGCTCAGTAGGTGAGCAACAATGAACAAAGCGCACTCAGGGGAACCCAAAGGGCAGCGCTTGATTGGCATTTCTACTGCGTTATCGCCTGACTCACATAGAATAACTATGCTACACAGGCTTTGCCTTGTATAAATGGCAATCAAACTGCTGCAAAAACAAACTTGAAAGATCAACAGGCCCTAATCAAATTGCCACTCTTGCTTGTAATCGTACCTAAAGCCAATAGAGATGGAGTCCATATCGATTTGGTTGTCGAAGGACTTGTTTAAGTACTCCAAGTGCACTCTGAGGGGCGGTGTTGGTAGCCACTCAAGTGTAACATTGTAGCTATCGAAGCTTTGATTAAGCGGATCATGACTGCCGTAACCGTCATCAAAATCAAAATATCCGGTTTTGAGTTTATAGTGTTTTGCGAGTTGATAGGCCAACGAAAGATCAAAGGTGTGGCCTTGTCGAGAATCAAGTACGCCCACGCGTTGATAGTCTTTGTCCTGATACGCCATGGCAGCGTAAAAGCGGGAGGTAAATTGATAAGCAAGTGCACCAGACCAAAGTTGGTTTTCACCAATATGCTGCTCGTTATCGTATACATTGTTTTGTTGATAAGTAATCGCCGCATGTAAACCCGCGTTATCGTAACTTAACCCAGTGTTGAATAAATCCGTTTGATTATCGCCCTTATCCCCATTAAATTGGCCAGCAGCGATAACCGTCATTGGTCCCAATTCATAGCGGTAAGTAACTAAATTATCAACGAAAAAAATACTCTCTGGATCGTAAGCAAATGGGCTGCTGGCGTGATTAAAAATATCAACGTATTCGGCAATAAACAGATACTGTGCAGGCCTTTGTTTGCCAATGCCAAACCGACCATACGGTGTACCTAGCGCTGTATAAGCACGACGTGATTTGCCAAAATTTCCTTCATTGGCGAGATCGATGCCCCATTCACCATGAAGTTCGGCCTGCCAGCCCGGCATAAATTCATGTGTCACTTTAATCCCTGCGTGGGATAAGGCATCACGAACATCCCAGTTACTTGTATCATCTTGATTGATTACGCCAAATGTCGGGCGTATTGTGGCATAGGTTTTGAGCGTGGTTGAGTGCTCAGTAGGTGGTTTTACCGGGTCACTTTGTGGTGTTGATTTTGCCACTGGAGCTGCGGCCTTTGGTTCGCTATTTTGGGTCATAAACCGAGCTTTAAGCTCAGCCAATTGCCGCTCAAGATTTTCAATGTCGGCCATGGTGACAGGTCGCTCGGCTGCCAAAACTGCTGAAGAAATTAGTAAACAGGCTAGGCCAATCAGTGCGGTTGAGTTGCTCAAAGTAAAATTCATGGTTTTTACATCGCTCAGTTGCCAATAATCGAATTATAGACAACACTTTTGATATTCGAGCACTTTTTATTCAGGCTGTTGAATATGAAGATCCGCACTAAGTTCTCTGTGACTTCTGCCATAGTGATCTTATTGATCATCACCACGACGACGCTTTCTACTTACTGGTTTGTTAGTGATTCGGTGAAAACCAAAACTCATGCCTATGTAACGGATAGCACGCAATTGCTGGCTGTGAGCATAGAGAATTGGCTGGCCGGTAAAGCAACGCAAATTAATGTGATAAAAAGTCAGTTAGAGCAAAACTTTAGCGATGATAACTTTCAACAAGCGTTGAATACACCAGTGTTTAAAAACGAATTTTTGCTGGCTTTTGGTACTTTGGCTAATGAAGAAGGGCTCAGGTCGAACAACCCCGCTCGCAAAAATCCTCCAGGTGTCGATTTTAGAGAACGAGCTTGGTATAAGCTTGGTAAAAACCAAAATAAAACCGTTTATACCAGTCCATATACTGACGCAGCGACAGGTGAATTATTGCTGTCGGTGGTGTCTCCCATCATAGTGAACGGTAATTTTAAAGGGGTAATTGGGGGAGATTTAAGCCTAAAAACCATCGCCAATAGTGTCAATCAGGTCAACTTCGATAACACGGGTTATGCCTTTTTGGTCGATAAGTCTGGTAATGTCATTTCTCATCAACATGCCGAATTTAACGGCAAAAAACTGCAACAGGTATATCCAGCTTTACGCTTAGATAGCGTAGATAAGTTGCAAGAAGTGGATACCAAAGAAGGCAAAAGGCTGTTTTACTTACATTCGCTTGATAACACCTTTGGTACGGACTGGTATTTGGCGGTATTAATCGATAAATCAAAAGCCTACAAAACACTAACTGAAATTACTATAAACTCTCTGATCATTGCCATTTTAGCAGTGGCTATTGGAGTGTTCTGCGTACGGACTTTGGCAATTCACTTACTTCAACCATTACGGGATTTGGAATCTGCAATCACCGGCATGGCAAGTGGGGGCGGTGACTTAACTCAGCGCTTAAAAATCGTTAACGAAGACGAGTGCGGCACGGTAGCGCGACAATTTAATTTGTTCTTGGGTTTTTTGCATGGGCTAGTAAGCAATGTAAAAGAACGTGCAGACGACGTGGTGATAAGCAGTGATGCCGCCAAAGAGCTATCGACGCATTCTTCACAGAAACTTGATCAACAAGTTAGCCTCATTGAAAACCTCGCTACCGCGATGAATGAAATGAGTACTACCTCGACTGAAATCGCGGGTAACGCGCAGCAAGCCGCAAGCTCTATTACCTCGGTAAATGAAAAGACCTCCGAAGGGCAAGAGATATTCTTTAAAGCGCGAAGCCAAATTAATGCCTTGGCTGACGATATTACTGCATCGTATGAGCTGAGTACGCAACTTGCAGAATATAGCCAAAATATTGAGAATATTCTTTCGGTCATTAATGGCATTGCAGAACAAACCAATCTACTGGCACTTAATGCTGCAATTGAAGCCGCACGTGCCGGAGAGCAAGGTCGTGGTTTTGCGGTTGTGGCCGATGAAGTGCGATCTTTAGCATCAAAAACGCAGGAATCCACCACCGAAATTAAATCCATGATCGACCAGATCCAAGCCTCGTCCATTCAAGTTCAGCAATCTATGGGAAGCAGCCGCGATAAAACCCAGCAATGTGTGTCGCAAACCGAGCAAGCGACACATATGCTAGAAGAAATCTCAGAAGCAGTAAAAGAGCTTATGGATCGCAATATTCAAATCGCAACCGCCATCGAAGAGCAAAGTGTGGTGATTGAAGAAATCAATAAAAATACAATACATATCAACGATATTAGCGTCGAAGTCGGCAGTTTTTCAGACAAACAATACAGCGCCAGCGAAGAACTCGCGAAAAACGCCCATGAACAAGAAGCGCTGCTGTCTAAGTTTACGTTGTGAGTTTTTGAGTTTGAATTATCCACTCAACTTTTGAGTGGATAATTCAAGGCAAGAATATTTTCCACTGCGCTGCTAACGCGTAACGAAATGCCTCATGAATCTGTTAGTAAACTAACTCCATGTTCCGAGTTCACTTTAATTGTTATTTTATTACGCTAGAAACCAAGCAGGCCATATCAGTGATTTCCATACCTCCCATATCTGCAATTAAGTGTAGATGTGTGATGAAGTCCATTTTTTCAATATTCTCGAGCAGGCAGTTGCTACCCATGAAAGGTGTGATGGAGGAGGGGGATAAGCTGCTTGTGAGATCTTCTACGATTTTTATTAATTAAGCTGTTTGCAAGGGTTACAAAAACTATCAGCATAACCTCTTAATTCGCAGTGCAAATAGTTTCGTGGGAGGAGGTACACCCGCCGAGAAATTGTGCTTTCTGGGTGTGATTGCTGGGCGTAGAAACCTGTCAGGAGGACAGGTTGGCTTTACTCATAGCTGCGATATATGGACAAGTATTTTGAGCGTGATATGTGAATTAAACAGAATTCATAGCCATTAACCCAATCCTGCTAATTTATAGTAGAATAGCCAACTTAGTGATGAGGTACTGCTGCTGTATTAAAAGCGTTTAGTACCCTATGTTGTATCCTACACTTATCTCTTGCTCCGTACGAACGACGTTATGGTAGGTGTGAGTTTGGTAAGGTGTTCAACATATGAGCTTTTAAAGTTAATTAATACAGGTGGTTATAATGGCAATACAGTGGTTCCCAGGGCATATGAATAAAGCGCGCAATGAGATCAAAGAGATCATGCCGCAGATGGATGTCATTATTGAAGTGCTGGATGCTCGTATTCCATATAGTAGCGAAAACCCGATGGTAGGGCAGTTACGCGGAGACAAGCCTGTTATCAAAATCATGAACAAAGCGGACCTTGCCGATCCTGAACTGACCAAGCAGTGGATGGAGTATTTTGAACGTGAGAGCGGCGTAAAAGCACTGGCGTTTGGTCATGATAAGGCGAATGAAGTACAGCGTATTAATGCGCTTTGCAAAAAGCTTGCACCTCATAAAGTGGGTCAAGATAAGCAGCTAAAAGCTATGATCATGGGTATTCCAAATGTGGGTAAATCGACACTTATCAATACACTTGCTGGCAGAATCGTTGCAAAGACAGGTAATGAACCAGCGGTAACTAAAGCGCAACAGCGTATTAAGCTTGAAGACGGCATTATGCTTTACGATACGCCGGGTATGTTGTGGCCAAAGGTTGAGAACGAAAACTCGGGCTATCGTTTGGCGGCAACGGGTGCTATTCGCGATACTGCTATCAATTATGAAGAAGTGGCGAGCTACACCGCTGAATATCTGCTAGGTGCATATCCAGAGCTTTTAAAAGCACGTTACAAGCTCGACGAATTACCGGATTGTGACTGGACATTTATCGAAATGGCTGGCCGCAAGCGCGGCTGTGTAAAGGGTGGCAATCAGGTCGATACGCATAAGATGTCTGAGATTTTAATCAACGAACTGCGCGATGCTGTTATCGGGCTGATCACGATGGAAACGCCGGAAATGCGAGAGTCGGAAGAAGAAATGGTTGCTGAGTTACGAGCACAAGCTGAGGCTAAAAAGGCCGCGCGTGAAGACGAAAAACGTCAGCGCCGCGCAAGAGCGCGTAAGAATCGCCGCTAAGCGGCGAATTTGGTTTGATTCCGACCTTGTTTGGCACGATAGAGCGCGGCATCGGCGCGCTTTATAAATCCATCTTCCGATTCATCAATATGGTATTGTGCAACGCCAATACTGACTGTCACTTTGACCTCACATTCCGCCTGCTCTAGAGCAACATGGATCTTCTCAGCAATCGCAATTCCTTGCTCTAACGTCGCTTTGGGTAGCAATACCATAAACTCTTCGCCTCCCCAGCGGCACAGCAAACCGTTGTTTTCTATCTGGCGTTTACATACGTTGGAGAAGCATTGCAGCACTCTGTCGCCTACCACATGGCCATGTTGATCGTTCACTTGTTTAAAGTGGTCAATGTCCATCATCAACATTACTACAGGGGTTGATTGGGTACGCGCTTTAGCTAAATGATGCTGAAGCTGTGGCTCGAAGGCTTGACGATTAAAGGTATCGGTGAGTTTGTCGTACTTCGCCATTTTTTCTAAGCGTTTTTGATAATGATTAAACGTCAGCTGCGCTACGGCCAATATTAATAAGGTGACGAGGCTCCCTACCCATAAATTGGTTGTGAGGATGTCGCTTATTCCACTTGATTTATCTATTGTTTGCTCAACAATTAGATACCAGCCTATAGAGTCCAAATAGCGCGAATGAACAAACTCGGCATGGTCGTCGGTTTCCAACTGAAATTGATATTCGGATTGATTGAGCAGCGCCGTTGCTTGGGTTGGAAAACGATCATGAATACTGGTGCCAGATAGGGTCTGATCGTTAAAAAATAATAGCCTGCCTTTGTGGTCAATAAAGTACAGTTTGCGTGCGTAGCTGGCTTCGTATTGTTCGATTAAATTGTGTAAATCAGCCAATAAGATACCAACCCCAACAACGCCAATTACATCGTTGTTTTGCCTTATTTTATGATTGACGTAAACAATGGCTTCGTTGTTATCTCTTGGGTCTATATCAACATTGAGCGCATAGTCAGCATCGCTATGCAGGCTTTCTCGGTACCAATCGTTTTGTTTGGCACGGATGTCTAACTGTTGGGTGCTACCATCAGAGTGGTAATAAGTGAGGCTCTTGTCGTCCACTAAAAAGCTCGTTTTTGCGTGATGTAATACTCGAGTATCTTCTAAGTAGGTGAAAATAAGCGCAGGGTCTTGCTGTGAAGACGTTAGCCAACGTTTAATAAAGACGTTATTTGCCATTTGCTGAGAAACAATGATTGGAGCTTGGAGCCGTTTTTGTATATCTAAATCAATCAGATGGCTGGTGAGTGGCAGAGCATCATCGCTCACCCCTTTATACAACGATTGTTTAGCATGCTCGATACTTATCCAGCTGGTGAAAATAAACCCTACCAGCAGCAGCAGGCTTAACAACATGTTATAACGGTAGCGTCGAGCGTTCATATTATTGTTATTTTTGGAAAAATAGAATGATACGGATTCTAGTAAAAGAAAACGATTACACGACATTACAGCTGAACAAACGCTGATAGAAAATGTAGGCATAAAAAAAGCCCTGAGCAGGGCTTTTTGATTCATATCTACCGTCACCGATATGAGCAATGTAGCAAGTAAAAAGTGGTTGCCAGTGATACACATCAAGGGGCGTTGTAGCACATCACCGACAACACGATTCAGGGCCGAATCAGCAAGAGTATGTCCTCTTGTTGATATTGATTATCAATTAGATTTACCGTCAGGTCAATACCTTTTTGAAAATAATTCTCATTAATATTTATGCAGCTGTTTTTCGGTAAGCGTTGAAAATAGATATAAATTTTAGGCATAAAAAAAGCCCTGAGCAGGGCTTTTTACGTTCATATCTACCGTCACCGATATGAGCAATGTAGCAAGTAAATTGTGAGAATAAACTTAGTCAGGTTTAGGGGCGACTGAATTAAGCTCATTCAAGCCATTAACGTTGGCCAGCCGTGTTTCAGGGTCGAGAAACAAACTAGAGTACTAATGCCAATCTCAATGTAGCGAGTACATCAGGTAGACAGGGCTTTACAACTATCAACCTTACTAACTGAATTGGCTAAACAACACGTTGCCGTCTTGTTGATAGTGATTATCAGTTAGATCTAACAATGAGTCAATACTTTTTTGAAAATAATTCTCATTAATATTAGTGTGGCTGTTTTTCTAGGAAATACCGAAGTAAAAATAAATTTTGGACATAAAAAAAGCCCTGAGCAGGGCTTTTTGATTTCATATCTACCGTCACCGATATGAGCAATGTAGCAAGTAAAAACTGGAGTTAGCGTCTAAATACGAGGAGCAATGCAAGTGCCTACTAACGTCCTTGGTAGTTGTGGATACCAGCCTTGTTTCGGGTCAAGAAACTATTGTGATAACAAGTTGAGCCGTCACTCTCGTCTTGTTGATAGTGATTATCAATTAGATTTGAAGAGCTGTCAACGCTCTTTTTGAAAATAATTCTTATTTAGATCTAAGTGGTTGGAATTACGCCAAATTTAAATTTATTGAGTGTATTGTTTTATTAATGAGATGGTTTTTGGTGTGTAGTATGTCTTATTTCTGCTTATTCTAGGGGGCAAAGTATTATTCTATATTGAGCTTTGTAGGTTCACCGCTTCTAGAGCTTCAGAGAAAAGCTAGGTTAATTCACCATCCACATCTTAGATATTTTGATTAACGCAGCAGTCATACTTTCGCTTTACTCGTTATTTATTTCCACACTACTTTGTATTTTGTGCATATTGCTCATGATTTTTATGCACAAAACGCGTTTTACTCAACTTAATCAACTTATTTCCGCAATCTATGGTTAATTGAGGGTTAACAATAAGCTCGTACTTGATAGCAGGTTGTAGTCGCTAGTCACAATACGTTTAAGACAAATGAGTACAGAGCAATGAGAACAACAATAATGAAGCCAGTTGCAGCAATGTCATTAATTGCGGTAACTGCTTGCCCCGTTTTGGCACAACAAGATGAAGCACTAGCCAGCAAGGTTGCAAAGCTAGAAGCGCAATTAAAGGAATTACAGTCCAATAAATCACTGAACCTTGAGTTTGGTGGGCGTGTACAACTCGATTTTAACCATTTTAGTGGTGCATACAGCGCCGATAATAAGGGTGATGCCGCGAGCGATTTCTTTCCGCGCCGGATCCGCACCTATGTCGAGAGTGAGCAGGGCGACTGGGAGCACAAGTTGCTACTCGATTTTGCTGAAGGCGATGCCGAGATAGTCACTGTAAGAGTGCGTTATACCGGCTGGAACAACGGCCCGCGCTTTCAGTTTGGTAAATTAAGAGAAGATATCACCCTGAATGCGCTCACCAGCAGCAAACACATCAATACCATAGAGCGCAGTTCCATCGCTGATACGTTTTCTCCTTACTTTCGATGGGGCGCATCAGCTTATCAATATTTTAAAGATTCCGGTTTTCGCTATGCGTTAGGGGTATATAAAAACGACGCCTTTGGTGCATCTGGGCGTGACCAAGATGACCGTCTGGCACTTGCCTATTCGGGGCGTTTGACTTGGTCGCAACACACTCCCGGTAAAACCCTGCATTTAGGTGGTTGGGGTTCGTACCGTGATATGGGCGGCGCTACGCTGGGTAATCGCCTTGCTCGCGGTGAAGTACGCGAAGCCAAAGTGCGCCTCGTGGATTATGCTGCAGGCGGTGATGTAGTTGCTCTTGATAGCATGTCACAAGCCGGGTTAGAGCTCGCTTATCAACATAACGCCTTTATGCTTGAGGCCGAATATGCTACACGAAACTTAGATACCCTCGACCCTACTTCTGCTTTAGATGGGGGAGATATTTCGGGTTATCACTTGTCCTTGAGCTATTTCCTGACCGGTGAACACAAACAATATTCTGCAGGCTCTGCGGTATTTAAGCAACCTAAAGGGGTAAAAAATGCGTGGGAGTTGGTTGCACGTATTTCCAGTATGGATGCTGAAAACGCCAACCAAGGCACGCAAGTCGATGCCTACACACTGGGCGGCACCTATTACCATTCCAGCAGCTTAAAGTTCATGGCTAACCTTGTCTATGCGAATGTTTCAGGAGCTGGAAGTCCCGCGTTGGTTGGTGACGAAGATTCAGGGTTTGGTTTTGCTGCACGCTTGCAGTATCTATTTTAACGGGAGCAGGTTATGAAGTTTGCATTAAAGCACCTCAAGTTAGCAATGGCTGGCGTGGCAATGATGTCTACTCAGGTATTAGCGGATACCCACTTTTTAATTCCCGGCGGTCCAGGTGGTGGTTGGGATACTACGGCTCGAGCTGTGGGCGAGGCGTTGGTGAAATCAGGGCTTGAGTCCAATGCGTCGTTTCAGAATATGTCAGGCGGCGGTGGCGGCCGTGCTATTGCTTACTTAATTGAATCGGGCAATAAAAAAGGCGATATGTTGATGGTTAATTCAACGCCAATCGTGCTGCGCGCATTGTCGGGTAAGATCCCCTACAGTTATCGTGATTTAACGCCCATTGCCAGCGTAATTGCCGATTATGGTGCATTCGTGGTGCGTGATGATTCGCCTTTTAAGAGCTGGAAGGAGGTGATTGCTCGTCTAGAAGTAAATCCAGGTTCAGTGACAGTCGCGGGTGGTTCTGCTCGCGGCAGTATGGATCATCTCATTGCAGCACAAGCAGTAAAAGCGGCAGGTGTTGACGGTCGCAAGCTGCGTTACATTCCTTACGATGCCGGTGGCAAAGCCAAGGCCGGTTTATTGTCTGGCGAGGTGAAGATGCTCTCGACCGGATTAAGTGAAGCGCTCGACATGGCAAAAAGTGGTCAGGCGCGCATTCTTGCTGTTACTGCGCCAGAGCCTATCGCGGACTATCCAGAGATCCCAACCCTGAAGTCTCTAGGCTATAACATGGAATTTGTTAACTGGCGTGGTTTTTTTGCGGCTCCGGATCTCCCCCAAGCAAAACTCGACGAATATACCGTGAGATTACAAAAGCTGGTGCAAAGCAAAGAGTGGGAAGCGGTGCGTGCACGCAACGGTTGGTTGAATCTATTTAAGCCACAGCACGAGTTTATTGAGGCGCTAGAGGCACAAGAAGCGCAGCTGAAAGTGGTGATGGAAGAATTGGGTTTCGTTAGACGCTGATTAAATTAAATAGGTGGCTGCAGTGAGGTTACTGCACCACCTAAAAGTGGGTAATTCACTATGTTAAACCGAGAGTTGTTAGGCCCAGTGCTGTTTTTAATTCTGTTTTCACTCTATGCGGTATCTGCTTGGCAAATCCCGATTATGCCTTTTGAAGAGTATGAGGCGGTAAACTCAGCAACTTTGCCTAAGGTATACGCGCTGATTGGCATTGTTGTTTGTCTTTTGTCGATCGCCGCAACATTGTTTAAAGGCGTCTCTGCGCTTGATAAACGTGAAGGAGCGGAGACTATCTCCAAGGCAACCATAGCCCAATGTGCAGCACTGATTGTATTGATGCTTATCTACAGCAGTGTGCTTGAAGAACTCGGGTTTATTGTTTCGACCATTTTGTTTTTAGGCTGTGGCTTTTTAATTATGGGTGAGCGACGTAAGCAAATTTTGTTATTGGCGTCAGTGCCGGTGGTTATCGTGTTTTGGGCCATTATGACGCAGCTACTTGGGATCTATCTAGTTCCTGGTGATTTTTGGAGTTAAGCCATGTTAGACGGTATTTTAGTTGGCCTGTCCACGGCCTTTATGTGGCAAAACTTACTGTACGTAATTGTTGGTTGCTTTGTCGGTACTTTTATCGGCATGTTGCCCGGCTTAGGGCCAATCACGGCGATTGCGTTGATGATCCCTATCACTTACAACATCGGTGCCGACTCCGGTATGATCTTAATGGCGGGCGTATATTACGGCGCTATTTTTGGTGGTTCGACTTCCTCTATTTTGATTAACGCTCCCGGTGTAGCTGGTACTGTGGCATCGTCATTTGACGGTTATCCAATGGCAAAACAAGGACATGCGGGTAAGGCTTTGGCTATTGCCGCTTATGCTTCATTTACTGGCGGAACGATTGGTGCGTTGATGCTTATGATAGCCGCACCACTGCTTGCAAAAGTGAGCTTAAGTTTTCAGTCTCCAGACTATGTGATGTTGATGTTTTTGGGTCTGACCGCGATTGCTGCTTTTTCTGCAAAAGGGCAATTTTTAAAAGCCATGATGATGACCGTATTTGGCTTGATGCTGTCGACGGTGGGAATAGACCCTTCATCTGGAACTGAGCGTTTTACCTTTGGTCAGGCAGACTTGCTAGACGGCGTAAGCTTTTTGTTGGTCGCAATGGCAACCTTTGCATTGTCTGAGGCGCTGATCAACGTGATCCGTCCTGAAAAAGCTAATCAAGGTTCGAATGATGATGACACCCCCGTTATTGGCTCAACAAAATTATCTGGCGCTGAAGTGAAAGAAATGGCGCCAGTTGTGGGGCGCTCTTCGATTTTAGGATTTATCATTGGTGTATTGCCGGGGGCTGGCGCAACGATTGCGAGTTTTATGGCTTATGCGACAGAGCGAAATTTGGCACCCAAAGCCATTCGTAAGCGTTTTGGGCGTGGTGAAATCCGTGGCTTAGCGGCACCTGAGTCGGCAAACAATGCCGCTTGTACTGGGTCGTTTGTACCCTTGTTAACGCTTGGGATCCCAGGGTCTGGCACCACTGCGATTATGTTAGGGGCGCTGATTGCCTATGGTATTCAGCCGGGTCCTACGTTAATGCAGGATAATCCTACGGTGTTTTGGTCGGTAATTGTGAGCATGTATTTTGGCAACATTGTGCTGCTGATTTTAAATTTGCCACTGATCCCTTATTTCGCAAAGGCTTTGACCCTGCCGCGTTCAGTTCTCACGGTGATGATTTTATTCTTTAGCTTGATTGGTGTTTATCTGGTGTCATTTAATACTTTCGATTTGTTTATGATGGTGGGTTTTGCCTTGGTGGCGGTGGTGCTGAGATTATTGAGTTTCCCGATGGCACCTTTGCTCCTTGGATTTATTCTCGGCGATATGATCGAACGCAATTACCGCCGCGCCATGATGATTTCGGATGGCTCTATTAGCTTTATCTGGGAGCGGCCGTTAACTTTAGGCATATTTGCGCTTGCCATGTTAGTGTTGTTGATCCCATTAAAAGAGTACTTCCAGCAACGAAAAGTTGCGCAGTAACCTTAGTAAACCCGCAGTGAGGAAATACGTGTGTCGCAATCACAAAAATTAGCACGCAGACCAAAACGCTTAGAAACGCGACTGATCACTTGGGTTGTGGGCTTGTGTGTGATCCAAGCATGCTTATTTACCGCGCTGGTGTATCAGGTTATTACGCAAAGCTTACACCAGGAAGTGGGAGAAAAAGCCTTGGCTTTGGCTAAGGCGGTGGCGGTTCGTGAAGATGTTATGGCGGCACTCATAACAGATAGGGATAGCTCACAGATCCAACGCCTCAATACTAATGTTGAGCTGCTGCGCCAGGCAACTGGCGCAGATTTTATCGTCATTGGTGACACCGAAACGCGACGTATCGCCCACCCAGATGAGCAAAAAATTGGTCGCACTATGGTCGGAGGGGATAGCCAAGCCGCACTGTCTGGAGAGAGTTATATCTCAACGGCACAGGGAAGTTTAGGTGAATCTATTCGCGGCAAAGTGCCGGTGTACTCTCCCGCTGATGAGGTGATTGGTTTAGTCTCGGTAGGCTTTTTAGTGCAATCCGTCGAGTCGTTGGTGTTGCAGCGCAGCATTGCCGTTTTTGTCGGAGCTGCAGCGGTGTTGCTGCTCAGTGTCATTGCCGCGATTTGGATTGGTCGACGTGTCCGCCAAGCCATTTTTGGCCTGCAACCAGATGAAATCGGGCGCTTATTTGCTGAGCAAGAGGCCATACTGAATACCGTACGTACGGGGATTATCGCGCTTGATCCGGATGGCAGCGTGCGCCGTTTGAATCAACGTGCGTGTGAAATTCTCGAAAAGCCTCGCGGCTTGAGTAAGCAGGGTTTGCACCTGAGCGACTTGTTGCCAGAGCATAGCGACTTCTTGTTGCATAACCCCAATCGCCCTTTGGTTGGTTTTGAGCTATTTGTTGCAGACAAGCGTTTGGTGTTATCGCGATTTGCGCTACAAGTGCAAGGTCAACACGAAGGGATTTTACTGAGTATGCGGCCCTCCGATGAACTAGAGTATGTGTCTAAGCAGCTCACTAAAGTACAGGCTTTTGCAGAACTGTTGAGAGTGCAAACGCACGACTATTCAAACAAGTTAAATACCATTGGTGCGCTTATCCAAATGGCGCAATATGACAAAGCGATTGAGCTGATAGGCCAAGAAAGCCAAGGCTCACAAGCGCAAATTGAAAACCTTCTCACCTATATACAAGAGCCTGTGATCGCGGGCTTATTACTCGGTAAATACCATAAAGCGCGAGAGCATAATGTGGCACTCGAGGTGAGTTCCGACAGTGCGCTGTGCGCTATCCATCAAAAAGAGATGTTGGAACGAATAGTTTCAATATTGGGTAACCTCATTGATAATGCCATCGAAGCGGCGAGAACGACGGCACAGTTACGGCCTGCCAAAGTGGTCGTAACAGTGGATGAAACGGTTCAGGATATTATCTTTGATGTTGAAGATAGCGGCACTGGACTGATTGGTAACGTCGAAGAGGCGTTTACGCCGCAGTTTAGTACTAAGTCCGGCGACCAGCATGGTGTTGGCTTATATCTCGTAAAAACAAATCTTGATTCCTGCCACGGAACCTTAGAGGTTGGGGAGTCTGAATTACTTGGTGCAAGGATCACGGTCTTTATTCCCAAGCAAGTAAAAGAGCAATAACAATGACTTATTCTGTGGTGATCATCGAAGATGAAGTAGCTGTGGCACAATTATTAGCGCAATACCTAGTGACACCGACAACACCAAGTAGCGCGAGGCAAGGGCAATATCGGGTGGTGGCCAGTAGCGACAATGTTTCTACCGCGACGGTACTGTTGAGTGCGATACAAGCTGACTTAATTTTATTGGATATTTATCTACCTGATGGCAACGGCCTTGAGTTTTTAAAGATGCTACGCGAGCAAGGCTGTAAAAGCGAAGTGATGCTGATCACCGCAGCAAAAGAAGTAGCGACGTTAGAAAAAGCGATCCGTTTGGGAGTCTGCGACTTTCTAGTTAAACCGCTGATCTTGGAACGACTCGACCTCGCACTCGCTCGCTTTGAGGCGCGTCAGCAGTGTTTGGATGGTGCCAATGAAGTGACGCAATCTATGGTAGACACTTTATTTGGTAGTGAACAGGCGAGCGTACCAAGTACGGCTAGACTACCCAAAGGCGTAGACCCACTTACTTTGGAAAAAATTCGTACGGCATTTCAAAGCCAGCCCAAGCAGGTGTTCACTGCAACCCAAATGGGAGAATTGGTGGGTGTGAGCCGCTCAACCGCTCGGCGCTATTTAGAGTTTTTGGTTAGTATAGAAGAAGTAAAAGCCGACCAAAGCTACGGTAGTATTGGTCGGCCAGAGAGAAGCTATCATTTAAATTAAGGGTGTGCCTGTAGTGACTGCCATGGGATCACCGGCGCATCATTGCTGCTAGGACGAGTAAATTCGCTGAGATAAGGTGTAGGTCCTGTGAAGAAACCGGTATTACGTAAGTAAAAGCGGCTTTGCTCCTCACCACCTTGATAATCCAAACGCGACCCTTTTCTGGCGGTGGCGTCATAAGTGAATTTAGCCTGATTCAACTCAACCCAGTTACCTTGGGTGTCACGCAAAAACTGGCGGTTATAAAATGCCTTACGTTCAAACTGTCCAGCTTCGGGTAAAAAGTTTTCCAAAAAGCTATGCGGTCTTGCAACATAGGTGTTGGTTTCAGGGCGGCTAAAGGCTGCGATCAGCTTCCATTGACCGGTTTCCGGCGCATAAAAGTAGCCACGATATTCTGTATGGCCTTCATAAGTCGTACTAGGCTCGATATTGACCAAAAAGCGATATGTCGTATCCGGTTGCCAGTTATAACGTAAATAGCTTTGCCCACCAGAACCTTCATTGCCAAATTCACCGACGTAAACGCCTTCGCCTTTGGCGAGTAATTTGATTTTAAGATTGTCAGGAATTGTGCTCGGATCATCGGTTTGGTACGGGCTCCAAACCGAAAATAGCACGCGACGCTCGGTGGGTGAGTTTACCTGAATACCAAAGTAACCTTCGCCAAAACCATTCGCCATAAAATACGAACCTTGTGGATCATAGCCAGATGGCACCGTTACTTCGTTGTAAAACCAGTTATAGTCCTTTTTGTCAGGTACGGTATAGGAAAGGTGTACTGAAGGGCCGCGACGACCCCAGTAAAAGTCTTCTTTGACATAGTTAGGCGCGGGGGTCATGGCCTCGCCATCGAGACTGAGCCCGGTAATGGCAGGGAAGGTACTGTTTCGCCCATTGGCTAAGGTGTCACCGGCTATTTGGACGGTTTGATAGCCAACTTGCGTCACGATAAAGTCACCGACTTTAACCTTATTCGGGCTTTGTCTATCGAGGTTAAGCGCCACTTGTTTATTGTTATGCGTTACCAGTAATGTACTTGGTGCACTTGGTTTCTCAAGGTGTAAATAGAGGGTATAGGTGCCAACGTTATTGGCATAAAAATAGTGATTAAACCTGAGTTGCTTATCTTGCCATGGGGCAATTCCGGCTTGAGTTATATATTGCCTGCTGGCGTCAATATCATTATTGACCCAGGCGTTACCGTAACTGCTGATATAAGCCTCTTGTGCTGAGGCAAATAGTGAGGCGCACAGCAGTATCGGTGTGATTATTGTATTCTTCATCTTAAGTTCCTTGAATGGGGCGCGTTGCCCCATGTTGATTAGAAAGAAGTGTTAATGCCTAAACTGATACTGCGGCCGTAACGGCTCAAGTGGCTCACTTGCTCTTGGGTTTTAATGTATGACCATTGACGCTCATTGGTGAGGTTAGTCACGTTTAGGTCAATTCGTGTCTTTTCAGTAAGATTATAGCTGGCACTGAAATCAAACTGACCATAATCCGCTGCCCATTCCGGGCCGCCCCATGCATCTGGATACTTCAGGTAATCATCTCGCCAGTTGTAAGCGATACGCGCTTGGTAGTCATCCTTTTCATAATAGATAACCGCATTGTAAGAATGCTCAGACATACCAGCGAACGGTAGCTCGTCTTTTTCGGGGTCGTCGTATTTACTATCCGTAAATGTGTAGTTGATTTGCATACCTAGACCATCAAATGGTGCCGGTAGCAATTCCTCAAATGACTGTTGGTAAGCAATTTCGAAACCTTTGATCTCTGCTCCCGCTTCTGAACGTGGCGATACTTGGGTAAATTCCGGACCGTCAACTTCAACGCCGTCTTTTATGAATTTACCCACTTTTATCGTGCCAACACGTCCCTGAGCGATAACAGATTTAATGTCTTTGTAATAGGTTGCAAAGGTGAGCGCACCATAATCAGAGAAGTACCACTCTAGTCCCAAATCAAGTTGGTTTGCTCTAAGTGGCTTGATCCCAGGGTTGGCAAGATTAAGTTCAAACTTACTGAAATTAATTGAGCTATATGGGGTTAGAAAGTCGATGCTAGGTCTGGTGATAACTTTAGCCGCACTGGTTCTAAATAACAGTGAGTCTGTTATTTCTAACTTAAAGTTCATGCTAGGCAGTACATCAGTATAGTCATCTTCTACGTAAGAGTCGGAGTAATAATCGGCAATATCCCCTTCTATGCGATAGATAATGTCGCCATCTTCGTCTTCTTCTACGTTGTATACCAGACTTGGGTAATCAAAAACGTAGCCATCAGAGGAGATCTCGGTTTTGATTGCTCTTACGCCTAGGTTTAAGTTGTAAGGCATTTCCGACAGCTCGCCGACTAGATTGGTTTCTAAATAAAGTGCAAACGTTGACTCAGAAAGCTCGTAGGAATCTTTAGGGCTCTTGGAAGCTCTAATTTTTTCATCTGCGGCTTGGGCATTAATTGATTGATAAAATGCATAGAGTTTGTCGTAGTCAAAGCTTGCCCACGGCGCAGGGTGCATGCCCGGCTCACCATCTAGGAAGTTATCAAAGTTGGCGGGTACAAGTACATCAGCGGGGAGTCTAAATAAGTTAAGGCCGCCGAGCTTTTCTACGCTTGAGTTATCAAAGCTATCGTAATCTGAGTTTTTAAAATAAGCCCCACCATTACTGAACATCGATGGGTTATTTGACTTGCTCACATCTCTGGCTTTAGATTGCTTGCCGTAATGAAAGCCAAACTTGATGTCTTTGACAAATTCCCATTCTGGAATAAATGTCCCTTCGAGCCTTAGCTCTTCAACATCACTTATCACTTCCGTGCCATAGTTGTAGCTGTAGTGAGCACCAAAGGGTTGATCGGCATTAAGTGCTGGTGACATAGTCACATCTGGCAGGAGGTTGTCGCCGGTTTGATCTATGGTGATGGTATCAACAAAGCCACGCGCCACGATGTAGCGGTTATCGCCATCATTGATCCGCTCGGCACGGGACTTAGACACATCAAATTCAAGCGTTAGATTACTGGTGGCATACCACTTGAAGTTAAGACCGGCCTGCCAAGTGTCGGTATTGCGAGGCTCAGAGACGTTCAGTAGCTCAGCCATTGCACCATCGACTAACTCAATGTAGTTGACGTTGCCATCTTCATTGAATTTTAACTCACCTACTGCAGGGATCCCCGGCGTCCAAGGTTCATCATAGGTGACGAAAGAGATTTGATATTTTTCACCGTCGGTTTTGTAGCTTGAGTATAAGCTATCAAAGGTGACATCAATATCATTCGTTGGACGCCATTGTAAGGCGAGGCTTGCACCAATGCGCTCACGTTCGTCTTGCCAGTTCGAGTAGCGTACATATCCTGGGATCATTGAGGGGTGTACTTTCTCGCCCTCATCTAGCTCGCCATTTCGGTTACTGTCAACAGGGACTCGCACGTCGGTATTTTCTTCAGGATCGTAAAACCCTTGTCCCTCGTAGGAGTCTTCGCGTTGTGTTCGCTCTGAATAAACGGCGGTGAATAGTGCGCCAAAGGTATTGTCAAAAAAGGTATCACTAATGAGGAAGGAGGCTTGAGGGTTGGTATCGCCGGTACGTTCTTCGTAAATGGCTTTGGCACTTCCGGCGAGGGTAAAGCCATCCATATCTAACGGTCGGCGGGTTTTTATATTGATGACTGAACCTATCCCCCCCTCTTGCGTTTGTGCTTGCGGTGACTTGTACACTTCTAATGCTTGAACCATCTCAGGCGCAATTAAATCGAAGTTAAAGTCACGGCTAGTGTGTTCAGATGCCATTCTACGACCATTGATGGTGGTAACGTTAAAGTCCCCGCCAAGACCCCGCACCGTGACGTTTTGTCCTTCACCGGCGTTACGGGTAATGGCGATACCCGTCATTCGTTGTAGCGCTTCAGCAAGGTTTTGATCTGGGAACTTACCAATGTCTTCGGCAACGATGGCATCCATTACGCCGACGGCGTTTTTCTTGAGAAAGAGTGACTCTTTGATACTCGAACGTACGCCACGTACTTCAATTTTCTCGACTTGTTGCTTGGCTTTATCTTGCTCGTCGGATCCGCTGTTCTGTTCTGTTTCCTGTGCGTGCGCATATTGGGACAGGGCACAGCTCACAGCCAATCCCACAGCACACAATTTTAGAGTGTGTTTCATCTTGTTGTCCTGTTGAGTGTTGTTATTATTGCGCCCGCTTTACGGGCGCTTATTCAGGCATTGATAGCATTTGCTATAGATAACGTATTTAACCTTTGGTTAGTTATGTAACAATGCCTAGTGGTGCTGCAGTGCGCCATGTGCCCCTGGTGAAATCCGGGAAGTCCTTGCTATTACTTCTGTCTGCAACTGAGTCCATTGAAAGAGGGAAGACCGCTGACCAAGCAGCTGCGTCGTAAACATCCTGATCTAGCGGTTCGCCATTACGAAGGCAGTAAATAATGCGCCAGAACATTAAGAAATCCATGCCACCATGGCCGCCGTTGCGCTCTGCTTCAGCCCCCATTTTTTGCCAAAGTGGATGGTCGTATTTGCCGTACCAATCATTCATATCGTAATCCCACTCGTGAAAGCTCTTACTCCCGCCGTTTTCAAGCGCGATGCGGTTGGGGAATCCTGCAAATACGCCGTTAGTACCTTGAATTAAATTGTGGCGGGAGTAAGGGCGTGGGGTAGTGGTATCGTGCTGTACCATAATCGAACGACCTTTGATGGTTTTAATGATGCTAGTGTTCATATCTCCAGCAATATAGTTCAGTTGGTTACGCTCATGGTTTGCTGGGAATTCTCGTTTGGCATAGGCTGCACGACCAAGTGCAGGTGAACTCATGGACGAGATATAGTCGAAACGATCGCCACGGTTGATATTCATATATTGAGAAACTGGTCCTAAACCATGAGTGGGGTAGAGGTTACCGTCGCGTTTGGTGTGCCAATGTGTGCGCCATGAGCCCGTTTTATGCTCAATTTCTTTCATTTGCCAACGAAGTTCATGGATATAAGCTGCTTCACCGTGCAGTAACTCCCCGAATAGCCCTTGGCGAACCATGTTTAATACCATCAGCTCGTCGCGGCCATAGCAAACGTTTTCCAGCATCATGCAATTCTTTTGCGTGCGCTCTGCGGTATTTACCAATTGCCACGCTTCTTCTATGGTTACTGCCGCTGGCACTTCAACCAAAGCGTGTTTGCCACTCTCCATTGTGTCTACCGCCATAGGCGTATGCCATTTCCAAGGCGTAGAGATGATCACAATATCAATGTCATCGCGCGCCAACATGCGGCGATAGTCCATATCATTCTTGCCGTAAGTCGCAGGTTTGGGTAAACCCTTGTCGACAACAATTTTAACCGCTCTATCGACGACTTCTTGGTGCGTATCGCAGATGGCCTTGATCTCGACACCGTCAAGATGGCAAAAGTGTTTTACCGCGCCAACTCCACGTTGACCCACACCAATAAAGCCCACTCGCACAACATCCAGTTTCGGTACGACGAGACCTTGAACTGAATTTCCTTGTGGCTTTGGTGTAAGCGGCGTCTTATTATTGTTACTTGCGCAGCCAACTACTGCGCTTGTTGCTGCGATAGCAGCCATTGATTGAAGAAATCGCCGGCGGTTTAGATCACCCATAATAACCTCTTAGTTGTTCACTCTTGTTGTTAAAAACGAAATATTATTTTTTGGTTATTATTACGGCAGTTTCATTTTGAACGCAAGTAAAATATCTTTCATATTCTTTCGTTTTATTTTCAAAATGCTTTGGTCTTTTTTTTAAATCCATGTAAAACAGCGGGTTGTTTTTATTTTGATTGAAAATTAAAAAAATAAATTGAAAGCAAATGAAAGGTGTGTAGACTAAATTTAACCAAAACGAAAGGAGATGTCATGCTGAACACCATCGAAAGACGCCACGAAATTGTTCAACTCGTTGGTCAAGCGGACCGAGTAGAAGTAACAGAACTGGCAGAACAATTTGGTGTATCAACCGTGACGATCAGAAATGATCTCAATGCCCTACATGAAAAAGGATTGTTGGTTCGCTCTCATGGTGGTGCCGTTGCGAGTTCTAGGTTAACCAAAGAGCTCACCATAACGGAAAAGCACGATCATCATCACCAAGTGAAAGTAGAGCTTGCAAAGGTAGTGGCGGGTCTTATAGGCAATAATGAGTCTATTATTCTGGACTCAGGTACCACCACCGAAGAGGTTGCGAGGCAACTGACTGAGCATCAACAGTTAGTGGTGATGACTAATGGACTTAATGTGGCGCAAGCGCTCGTTGTAGCCGATGGCGTTGAAGTGTTGATGACCGGAGGCTCACTGCGTAAAAAGTCGCTGTCGTTTTATGGCAGCCACGCAGAAGATCAGCTAAAGCAATATCACTTTGATCGTCTGGTGCTCGGTGTTGATGGATTCTCTGTTGATGTTGGTGTAACAACACACTTTGAGCCAGAAGCCGCGCTTAACCGCGAGATGTGTAAAGCTGCAAAGCAAGTCATAGTAGTGACGGACTCCAGCAAGTTCGATCGTAAAGGTGTACATCGTATTATCGCCTGCGAAGAAATTGACGTTTTGGTAACGGACAGTGGTATTCCAGCTGATATTCATCAGCAATTGGTTGCCGCCGGAATTGAGGTACATTTAATAACGTCTTAAGAGGTGATCATATGCGGCGTTTTCAAGCCCTAATCGAAGCCAATAAATCAGGGAAAAACTCAGGCATTTATGCCATCTGCTCAGCTCACCCTTGGGTGCTGGAAGCGTCGATAAGATATGCCAAGCAGGAAAATACGCTGCTATTAATTGAGGCCACGGCCAATCAGGTTAACCAATTTGGTGGTTACACCGGGATGCGTCCCGCGGACTTTATTGCCAAAGTTGAAGAGATGGCCGACGAGCTTGGTTTTGATAAGCAGTTACTGATTTTTGGTGGTGATCACTTGGGACCAGTCTGTTGGACGAGTGAAAATAGCCAAGCCGCGATGGCCAAAGCGTGCGACTTAGTCGCTGAATACGTGAAGGCCGGTTTTAAGAAAGTTCACTTAGATGCCAGTATGCCCTGTGCTGACGATCCTGACGCGTTAAGCGATGATATTGTCGCTGATCGCGCTGCCTTGTTGTGTCAAACTGCGGAAGCCGCCGCAATTGCGACGTTTGGTCGTAGTGATATTGTTTATGTGATTGGTACTGAAGTTCCTCCTCCAGGTGGAGCTGATGAACAGATTGACAGCCTTCAACCGACCAGCCAAGTTGCTGCGCAAGAAACCCTAGCTTGCCACCGTGAACTCTTTGCAAACAAAGGATTAACGGATGCTTGGCAACGCGTGGTTGCGATGGTAGTGCAGCCGGGTGTTGAGTTTGATAACACCCAAGTGTTTGACTACAAACCGAATGACGCAAGTGCATTAAAAGACTTTATTCGTACCGTTGACCGTATCGCTTTCGAAGCGCATTCGACAGATTATCAAACTGCAGGCGCTTATCAGTCGTTGGTTGCTGATCACTTTGCCATTTTGAAAGTCGGACCTGAGTTGACCTTTGCGCTGCGTGAAGGGTTATTCGCGCTTCACCATATTGAAAAGCAATTACTACCCGATGTTCATAGTCAGTTTATTGAGGTAGTGGACGAGGTCATGCTGGCAGAGCCAACGAGTTGGCAGCGTTTTTATCACGGCGAGTCACAGCAACTCCGGTTCTTGCGCCAATTTAGTTTTAGCGACCGTATTCGCTATTATTGGCATCAAGAAGCGGTGCAAAAGGCGTTAGCAACTATGCTCGAAAACCTAGCGCAGCAGACTTTACCATTGCCGCTTATCAGCCAATATTTTCCAGAGTTATATCAACAAGTACGCCGTGGTGAAATAGAAAGGGACGCCAAAGCGTTGGTGATTGCCAAAATTCAACGTGTTGTAGCTCGCTATTCAAATGCGTGTTTTGCCATGGAGAAAGCGTCATGAACACTTTGCTAGGACACGAAATTGCGCAATTAAAAACACTGAATGCCTATTGGACAGCAAAAGAAATTAGTCAGCAGCCACAGATGTGGCAAGAAACCGCTCAGTTGGTTGCGAGCATAAAGCCTAGGCTTTTGTTGGAGTTAGCTCCTTTTCTAGATGACCCTGATACTCAGGTTATTTTGACAGGGGCGGGTACATCCGCTTATATCGGTGACGCCATCGCCACTCATCTTAATACACACATGCGCCAAAGTGTGCGGGCAGTGAGCACAACTGACTTAGTTGCTGCACCAAGGCAATACCTAGCGACGGATAAACCGTGTTTATTGGTATCCTTTGCTCGCTCCGGTAATAGTCCAGAAAGTGTAGCGGCCGTAGAGTTGGTAACACAGCTGATTAGTAACAGTCAGCACCTTTTTATCACCTGCAACCGTGATGGAAAGTTGCATCAAGCAGCGCAGCAGGCAAGCAATGCAACAAGTATATTGCTACCGGAGCCTACGCTTGACCAAAGTTTTGCAATGACGAGTAGCTATTCGTCAATGATGGTTGCAGCGCTACAACTTTTTGCTGCGGATGATGGCTCCGTGGATAAGTTGACCAATGCAGCGCAAAGCATGTTAGCTGCGACAGAGCAGCAAAATATCCGTGCATTTGCACAACAACCATTTGAGCGTTTGGTGTATTTAGGCTCTGCCTGTTTGTTGGGATTTGCAAAGGAAGCCGCGCTAAAAATGCTTGAGTTATCGGCAGGCCAAGTAATGAGCGTGAGCGAGTCACCGCTTGGCTTCCGTCATGGTCCAAAATCACTTATCAATAGCAAAACTGTCGTGGTATGTTTTATCTCAAGTGATGGTTATACCAGCTTGTACGATCAAGATTTAGTTGCAGAATTGCAGCGTGACGGTACAGCCATGACGGTGCATTCACTTTGTCCTAAAGTGCCACCACTAGAAGACGTGTGGCAAGGGTTACTGTATATGTTGTTTGCACAGCAGTTAAGTTTCTATAAAGCGCTAACCCTCGGTATTTCACCGGACAATCCTTGCCCGTCGGGGGAAGTGAATAGAGTTGTGCAGGGCGTAGTCATTCATCCATTTGGGAGTGAAGTATGATTTATGGGGTGGATGTTGGCGGGAGTAAAATTGAAATTGCGGTGTTCGATGAAAAACTACAACGTATTGAATCGTGGCGTGTGGCGACACCAAAGCACAGTTATGAGGCGTTTTTAGCGCAAATCATCACTTTGGTGCAGCAAGCAGATGACAAATATGGTTGTAAAGGACAGGTTGGTATTGGAATGCCGGGGATAGTAAATGCGCAGCAGCGCGTGCTATCAGCAAATGTCCCTTGTGCCAATGGTAAAGAAGTTAAAGCTGATCTCGTTGCACAACTTGAACGGCCCATTGCGGTAGAAAATGACTGCCGTTGCTTTGCGTTATCAGAAGCCAGTCTTGGAGCCGGTAAGCAATATCAAAAGGTCTTTGGGGCAATAATAGGCACTGGTGCCGGAGGCGGATTTTGCATTGACGGCGCGTTGTATAAAAGTGCCCAAGGGATCGCCGGAGAATATGGCCACCATCCGCTTTCTGCGGTGTTGCAGCAAAAATATCACCTGCCTATTTTAGCGTGTGGCTGTGGACTGCAAGGGTGTTTAGAGCGCTATGTCGCAGGGCCAGGGCTTGCCGGTTTGTATCAACATTTCACGACGCAAACACTTACCTCAGAACAAGTTATCACAGCGATGCGGGCTGGAGAAAGTGAAGCACGCCATGCTTTTAATTGCTATATGGATCTGTTGGGCTCGGCGTTTGCAAATTTAATCAAAGCATATGACCCAGAAGTTATCGTGCTTGGCGGTGGTATGTCGCTGATTGATGAACTTGTAGAGACGCTCCCAAAAGCCATCGAACCCCATGTGTTTTCAGCGGTATCTGTGCCAGATATTGTTAGAGCCAAGCATGGTGATGCGAGTGGCGCATTGGGTGCGGCATTACTTGGGAGCAAAGTACATGCTTGAGCAGCTTCGTTATATTCAGCCCCGTCGTATCTATACCCCTACCTGCGTCCTTGAAGCGCACGTTGCGGTAATAAAGGGTGAGCGTTTTCACGCAATTATTCCAGCGACGGACGCACCAGATAATACCGAATGTTATTCTAATTTAGATATGTGGCCTGGGTTAATTGATTTGCATATTCATGGCCGCGAGGGCTGTGATGTTATTGATGGCAAACTCTCCAGTTTAGAGACCATTAGCACGTCTTTGCTCAAACATGGCGTCACTGGTTTTTTGGCAACCACGGTGACGACTACATGGCCACAAACTATTGCCGCGATGAAGGTTATTGGAGCCGCCTATAAGCAAAAGATGCCGGGCGCTCAGGTGCTGGGCGGATACAGTGAGGGCTTATTTTTTAGTGAAAAACACAAAGGTGCCCATAACGAAGCTTTCTTTAAGCCGTTAGACGAAGCCTTAATTGATGAAATGATTAGCGCGGCTGATGGTGCGCTTAAAGCGGTGGCACTCGCGCCCGAAAAGGCTAATGGCGTTAAGATGACACAGTACCTAAGTAAACATGGGGTGCGAGTGATGTTAGGTCATTGTGATGCGGATTTTGCGCAAACCAATGTTGCCCTAGCACATGGTGCCTGCGGCGGGGTGCACGTGTTTAACGGCATGCGCGGCATTCATCACCGTGAGCCGGGCTGTGCTGGTGCGTTGTTACTTGATAGCCAAGCCTTGGTGGAAGTGATTGCCGACGGTATTCATTTGCACCCTGCGATTTTACAGTTGATCTACCGCCTAAAAGGTCAGCATAAGGTGGCCTTGATCAGTGATTGTATTAATGCTGGTGGCCTTAAAGATGGTGAATATCAATTGGGTGAAATGCCAGTTGTGGTAAAGGATGGCGTGGCGAAAACTCACAGCGGCAGTTTGGCCGGCAGTACACTAACACTTGAAAAAGCAGTGAAGAATTTAGCAGAATTAGCCAATATTCCGCTTCTAGAAGCCATGAATATGGCAAGTTTAGTACCCGCAACTTATTTAAATATGGACAATGAACTTGGTAGCATTGAAGTGGGTAAAATAGCGCATTTTTCTTTGCTAGATGATGTCTTCCAAGTCCAGCATGCCAACTTGTTTGGAAAGCAGATATTTTAAACAAAAACCCAAGCTCACCGCCCTAAAATTGACAAAATACAACGGAATTTTCTTAAATACAGCGGCCTAGCAGTAAGCGATGCGGTAAAAATGGGTCACAAAGTTTCGCATTAGAAACTTTTTCGCGAATTGATTGCATTTTAGACGACTTCAAGGATGATGTTCGCTACAAGAGGTGATATACTCCCGCCGAATAATTTTTCTACTTTAAATAGAGTAAAACAATGGCAGATTTATCGAAATACAGAAACATTGGTATTTTCGCGCACGTTGATGCGGGTAAAACTACCACCACTGAGCGTATTCTAAAGCTTACTGGTAAAATCCACAAAACTGGTGAAGTACACGACGGTGAGTCTACTACTGACTTCATGGAGCAGGAAGCTGAGCGTGGTATTACAATCCAATCAGCGGCGGTAACTTGTGAGTGGAAAGGCCACCGTTTAAACGTTATCGATACTCCTGGACACGTTGACTTCACAGTAGAAGTATACCGTTCACTTAAAGTTCTTGACGGTGGTATCGGTGTATTCTGTGGTTCTGGTGGTGTTGAGCCACAATCAGAAACTAACTGGCGTTATGCGAACGAATCAGAAGTTGCACGTGTAATCTTCGTAAACAAACTAGACCGTATGGGTGCAGACTTCTACCGCGTAGTTGGTCAGGTTGAGAAAGTGCTTGGTGCTAACCCACTAGTTATGACGCTTCCTATCGGTATCGAAGACCAGTTCTGTGGTGTTGTAGACGTACTTGAGAAGAAAGCATACGTTTGGGATGACACAGGTCTTCCTGAAAACTACGAAATTACTGACGTTCCAGCTGACATGGTAGACAAAGTTGAAGAATACCATGAGATGCTAGTTGAGTCTGCTGTTGAGCAAGACGACGACCTAATGGAAGCCTACATGGAAGGTGAAGTTCCTTCACTAGAGCAAATCAAAGCGTGTATCCGTAAAGGTACTCGTGATCTTGCGTTCTTCCCAACTTTCTGTGGTTCAGCGTTCAAAAACAAAGGTATGCAACTTGTAATAGACGCTGTTGTAGATTACCTACCAGCTCCTACAGAAGTTGATCCTCAGCCACTAACAGATCCTGAAACAGGTGAGCCTACTGGTGAAGTAGCAACTGTTGACGCTGATGCACCACTTAAAGCGCTTGCGTTCAAAATCATGGACGACCGTTTCGGTGCACTTACGTTCATCCGTATCTACGCAGGTCGCATGAAGAAAGGTGACACTATCCTTAACTCTGCAACTGGTAAAACAGAGCGTATCGGCCGTATGGTTGAGATGCAAGCGGACGAGCGTACTGAACTTACTGAAGCACAAGCGGGTGACATCATCGCTGTTGTTGGTATGAAGAACGTTCAAACAGGTCACACGCTATGTGATCCTAAGCACGAGTGTACACTTGAAGCGATGATCTTCCCTGATCCAGTAATCTCAATCGCTGTTGCACCTAAAGATAAAGGTGGTAACGAGAAGATGGGTATCGCGATCGGTAAAATGGTTGCAGAAGATCCTTCATTCCAAGTTGAGACTGATGAAGATTCAGGTGAAACTATCCTTAAAGGTATGGGTGAGCTTCACCTAGACATTAAGGTAGACATCCTTAAGCGTACATACGGTGTAGACCTAATCGTTGGTCAGCCACAGGTTGCTTACCGTGAAACTATCACTAAAGAAGTTGAAGATAGCTACACGCACAAGAAACAGTCTGGTGGTTCTGGTCAGTTCGGTAAGATTGACTACCGTATCAAGCCTGGCGAAGTTGGTTCTGGCTTTACGTTCAAGTCTTCAGTTGTTGGTGGTAACGTTCCTAAGGAATTCTGGCCAGCAGTTGAGAAAGGCTTCAAGTCAATGATGGACGAAGGTGTACTAGCGGGCTTCCCAGTACTAGACGTTGAAGTTGAGCTATTCGACGGTGGTTTCCACGCAGTTGACTCATCAGCAATCGCGTTCGAAATCGCTGCTAAAGGCGCATTCCGTCAGTCTATCCCTAAAGCGGGTGCACAACTTCTTGAGCCAATCATGAAAGTTGACGTGTTCACGCCAGAAGACAACGTAGGTGACGTAATTGGTGATCTTAACCGTCGTCGCGGTATGATCAAAGACCAAGAAGCTGGCGCAATGGGCGTTCGTATCAAGGGTGAAGTACCACTATCTGAAATGTTCGGATACATCGGTCACCTACGTACTATCACGTCTGGTCGTGGTCAGTTCTCAATGGAATTCTCACACTATGCACCATGTCCAGCAAACGTTGCTGACGCGGTAATCGCAGCTGAGAAAGAGAAAAAAGCAGCTAAGTAATTAATTACTTATGTAGCATTAAAAGGTCGCCCTTGGCGGCCTTTTTTGTTTTTAAATTCATTTGTTTACAGGTTTAATGCCCTGTCTAAAAGTCGTCACGATTATTTCATGTTTTATTAATTTTAAAGTTCTTGCTTTAGGAACATTGGCACTTTATCATTAGCTTTTCTTCAATAAATTGAGTCACGTTATTGCGTCGTGGGCTCAAATTTAATTGTGGTTGGGTAAATAAAGGAGATACTCAATGAGAACTTTAGAACTGGAAATAAACTGGCTTTTCTATGTGCTGGCACTGTCTCTTATCTGGCTGGGTAATGCGCTGTTTTCTATCTTAGATATTCCCTCATCATTATTGCAAATAGTTACACTGATCTTACTATTTTTTACCCTGTCATTATTGATACTGTCACTAACCGGAAAGCGTTTTCTGCATATAGATAAGGCGGGGGTTAGCTATAACTTTTTAGGTAAAACCCACTATATCCATACGGAACATATTCAGGCGATTAGGTTACGCTCTTTGGGCATGGTAAGTCTTCCCGAGGTATATCTCGATGATGGTCGTATTATTCGCTTCTTTAGCTGGAAAATGAATCGCGATGAGCTTTTAAAAGCAGAAAGTTTGGTCAGATAAGGTGTAAAGGAAGTGCAGGTGAGGGTTCACCTGCTCAAATTTAAAGGTTTTACACCAATAGCATTAATGCAATTGGTATTACTTTTCATTCAGCCAAATTGCGGCTTGTTTTGCAAAGTAAGTCAAAATTCCATCCGCACCAGCACGCTTAAATGCTAGTAGAGACTCCAGTACAACTGGCTTCTCAGCCAGCCAGCCGTTATCAATCGCAGCCTTATGCATGGCGTATTCACCGCTGACTTGGTAAGCAAATGTTGGTACTCCAAACTCATCTTTAACGCGTCTGACAACATCTAGGTATGGCATACCTGGTTTTACCATCACCATATCAGCACCTTCTTGTAAGTCCAAAGCCACTTCACGTAATGCTTCGTCAGAATTAGCAGGATCCATTTGATAGGTTTTCTTATCTGCACCTTTAAGGTTGCCCGCAGAGCCGATAGCGTCGCGGAAAGGGCCATAATAGCTCGATGCATACTTAGCAGAGTACGCCATTATACGAGTATGGATAAAGCCACACTCTTCAAGTGCTTCACGCACAGCGCCAATTCGACCATCCATCATATCCGATGGTGCAACAACGTCGGCGCCGGCTTCTGCATGAGAAAGCGCTTGCTTGACTAATACTTCCACGGTTTCTTCATTCATGACATAACCGTCTTCATCCAAGATACCGTCTTGACCGTGAACTGTGAATGGGTCTAATGCAACATCGGTGATCACACCCAGCTCAGGACATGCCGCTTTAATAGCACGTACCGCTCTTTGTGCAATCCCTTCAGGGTTATAAGCTTCCTCAGCTAGTAACGATTTTTGTTCCGCCGGTGTTACTGGGAATAAGGCGATGGCAGGAACCCCTAGCTCTACTAGTTGCTTGGCTTCCTCAACTAATAGATCAATAGATAAACGCTCAATACCTGGCATTGATGGGATAGCTTCACGCTTAGATTCACCATCCAATACAAATACTGGATAGATTAAGTCATTAACCGTTAGCGTGCTTTCGCTCATTAGACGTCTTGAAAAGTCATCGCGACGCATTCTGCGCATGCGAGTTAGGGGGAAAAGATCGAGTCCTGATTGAGCCACGTTAGTTCTCCTGATTGGGTTTGAAAGTAACAACACGATTACGACCTTGCTGTTTTGCTTGATACAAGGCTTTATCCGCATTGTCAGTGTAAAGCTGTGGATTATGTGGATCGCTAACCACTGCACTATAAACGCCTGCACTAGTGGTTAATTTAAGCGTATCTTCACCAAATTTGATATTGAGATCCGCTGTAGCCACTCTCAGGCGTTCAGCTACTCCGACTGCACCTTCTTCTGGGGTGTTTGGTAGTAGCAAAATAAACTCTTCACCACCATAGCGGAACACTTCATCATGTGGTCGCCGCAAGTGTGATTTTATTAAGCTGGCAAATTCGCAAATTGCTTGATCACCAGCCAAGTGGCCATATTTGTCGTTAATTTTCTTGAAGTGATCGATATCAAAAATAACAAGGCTCAATACTGTCTGCTCTCGTCTTGAACGACGTACTTCCATCTATAAACGCTTGTCGAAATAGCGCCGGTTCTTCACTTTTGTGAGTGGATCTTCCATGTTCATGCGCTCGAGCTCCCGGTTTTTATCCTCAAGTTCCCTTAATGTGACTTGAAGCTCAAAAGTACGTTCCTCAATGTTGGACTCTAAGTCGTACTGGGCCTGTTCTTGTAGTTTAAGCTTTTCTTTTAATAGGGCATCTTCAGCTTGAGTATGAGCTAGCCGTTGCTGTTGCTTGGCCAGCTTTTCATCTCTTTGAAATATATATAGACGTATGAGCAGGTAACTCAGCAACGTGGCTTCAACAACAAAAATACCAAAGTAACCCAAGTGGTTCAAAAAGCTGCCGGACTGAACCCCGAGCTCGACCGTAAACGGGTAGCTAATTACGATAAAGTGGCAGAGCGCGATTGCGATTAAGATATTTCGGCTCTTGTGGTTAATACGGGCGAGCGTATAGATAATCAATACAGAGACAATAAAGCTAATGCTAAGCGCTAGCAGGAGAGACTGAGAAACCGGTAAAAAAGCAATGAGCAGAAACAAACACAATGTCGCTAGAATGGCCTTTCTTTTCGTCAGCTTAGGGTGCGCAAGAAGTGACTTTCCAGAGCAATAACTCAAAGCGGGCAACAGCAGTGCGCTGAGCAATAACATCATCATGCCTTGACCATACTGTTGAAACCATTGCCATGAAGAGTAAAAGTAGCGATAACCAAAGCCATAGATATGTGCATTGAAAAGCCATACTGTAGCGATAAACAAAGTGGCACATAAAAAGTAACCTTTTTTTGTAACACAATAGAGTGTGGCATTGGTTAAGGCGAGTGCTAGTACAAAGCCTGCTAAAATTCCAAAAATAAGATTAAATTTACTCTTAAATTGGAGGTATTCATTCGGCTCCCAAATTGCAAGAGGAGCCGTGATAACCCCCTCATCACTGATCTGTAAGTATAAATGGCTTTGAGTTTGTGGCTGCAGCTCAAGCGGAACAACTAGAGATTCATACTTTAGTGGCCGCTTAATCAGTGGCAAGGCATCGCCCATATCTAAGCTGAATATTGGATGGTTCGGTCTAACATGATAGGCAGTTACCGCATCGATGAGATTATTGTTTATACTTACCAATACTGGTGTGAGCGAGTTGTTGGTATTGTGCAGCGCTATTTTTAACCATAAGTACTTCGCTACAGGTCGAAGGCCTGTGGGGACTTGGGTGCTGTTATGCCATTCGACAGGAGCCGCAAGCAGTTCGTTTAACGATGCATATTTACTCAGTGTGTAACTTAGCTTTACTTGGTGTTCTACCTTAAATGACTCTGAAATAGTGACGGCAGAAATTACAGCAGAGCTGTATATCAATATAAGTAAAGACAACACAATGCGCATTACTGGCTTTACCTCACAAACAGCTGTTTAAAATTAGCCGAAGTCGTGCTCATCACTTCCGTGACAGGACATTGTTTTAGGTGTGCAATTTGCTCAGCCACATAAGATAAATACATTGGTTCATTGCGGCGAGACTTGGGTTTTGGGCTAATTGTTCTAGGTAGTAGGTAGGGCGCATCCGTTTCCAAAAGCAAACGGTCTAGGGGGATGTATTGGATTAGATCTTGTAGTGCTTGACCTCTACGTTCATCGCAAACCCAACCTGTGATGCCGATCATTAACCCATAGTCCAAGTAACGTCGTAGTGCGTTATGATCACCAGTAAAACAGTGTAGTACTCCTTGAACGTTAACTTCTTGCAGTAACGAAAATAGCGCATCGTGCGCGTCTCTTTCATGTAGATACACTGGATAATCAATAGCTTCTGCTAACTGCAGTTGCGTCAAGCACACGCTTTGTTGTATCGGCCTTGGTGAAAAATCGCGATTAAAGTCCAAGCCACATTCACCAACAGCAATAGCTCTGTCACTACTTTTTAAAAGAGTGAGGAGATCATCGTAGAGCGTATCAGGTGCATCTTTTGCGTCGTGAGGGTGGACACCTGCTGTACAATAAAGCTGGTATTGCTCTGCGAGAGAAATACTTTGTTCGCTGCTTGTTAAGTCGCAGCCAATGGCGAGCATAGATTCTATGCCAGCGTTTTTGGCTCTAGCAATTACCTCGGCCAAATCGGATGAAAATTGCGAGCTGGTGAGGTTTACACCAGCATCGAACATCGTGTTCATCAGTTAACTCGTTTAACTCGCGTTGTACGGTTTGAGCCCGCTTTTTTCATTAAAAACGAGCCAAAAGAGGCGCGTTCAATAATTAATGTGTCTCCTTCATTGGCGAAAAAAGTTTCTGAAGAAACTTGCCGCCATACTTGACCATTGTCCAAGGTGAATACCATTTTATCGCGGCCTTGAGTGGTTGTTTTTACGAGTTTAGCTGTAATTTCTTCGATTTCTTCGCTTGCCGCTTTAACTTTATGCTCTAAACCAAAGCCATCTTCTTTCAATTCTGCTTTTTTTTCATTGCGCGCTGTTTTTATTTTATCTTTGCTTACAGGCGCTTTGCTTGAATGTATTTCCGTGATTGGTTTATTAGCAATCACATTGTCGTAGCACATGAGTCGTTTAAAATCATTTTCAATCAGAGTACAAGCTTGTAGTGCCTGCGTATTTATCGGCTCTGCGGCGCATAAAGAGGGAAATCCTAGTGCGAACAGTATCACGGTTTTTTTCATTGTTCTGACTCCTGTTGTTGTGGTTTAGCGCTGTAAAATCTGGCTAGAATGAGCCCCAACTCAAACAAGAGTAGCATAGGTAACGCTAATAAAGTTTGAGATAGAACATCTGGTGGAGTTAAAAACATTGCGATGACAAAAGCACCAACGACAACATAAGGTCGTTTCTCTTTTAAGCTCGCAGGGGTTGTCATGCCACTCCAACATATAAGCATAATGGCGACTGGAATTTCAAAGGCGATACCAAAAGCAAAAAATAGCTTAAGGATAAAGCCAAGGTAACTGCTAATATCTGGTGACAATGTCATCATCTCCGGCCCTACACTGGTAAAAAAGCCAAGTATGATAGGCATGACAACAAAGTAACAAAATGCTATTCCGCCATAAAATAGCAGCACACTAGAAAGTAATATAGGAATGAGCATACGTTTTTCGTGTTTATATAAACCGGGTGCGATAAAGCCCCACACCTGATGCAAAATAAAAGGCACAGCGGCAAATAGTGACACAAAAAGCGTTAATTTAAATGGAGCAAAAAACGGTGCTGTAACGTCTGTGGCGATCATGGTTGTGTTGCTAGGCAAGCTATTTACAAGCGGTGCTGCAACGAAGGCATAGATGTCATTGGCGAAGTACACCAAAGCAACAAAGATAACGAAAACGCTCAATAACGCTCTCATTAAGCGGTTTCTTAACTCAACAAGGTGAGCTATAAATCCACTTTGGGCTGATTCTGTCATGTAACTTGACTCGTACGAATATAATTCCAGTTAGATATAACAAAAAGGAGCGGCTTGGGCGTCTAATTACCCAAAGCTAGCCTTTGACTGAACTATCTAACTGCTAGATTGATTAGTCTTTGTTTTTATTATTTTCGGTTGATTTATAAGAATGTCTGACTGATTCAGCCGCATCTTGTAATTCTTGAACGGATTGCTTGAGTTCGGGGGCCAAATCTTGCATTCCCTGTTGTTCCGCTTTCTTCAAATTATTATGTAGCTCGTGAACACGTAATTCTTCACTCACTTCAGCCTTGACTGAATTGGCGACAGATTTTACCGTTTTTATCCATCTCGCTACGGTGCGGATTGCAACGGGAAGGCGTTCAGGGCCAAGTACAATTAGGCCAACGATAAGAACGACCACTAACTCCCACATACCCATGTTGAATTACACCTTATCTTTTTCTTTCTCTGATACCGGTTGTGCTTGCTCAGTTGTTGTATTTTTTAACTTTTCTGGCTCAGAGTCGGTCGCAGTTTGCTCATCAGATACCGCCTTTTTAAAGCCTTTAACTGCACCACCCAAATCACTACCAATACCGCGTAGTTTTTTAGTTCCAAATAACAAAACAATGATGGCTAAAATAATAAGTAATTGCCAAATACTGATCCCACCGAATCCCATAATAACTCCATTGATACTTACTGCTTATGAATAATGATTATACGCCTAGCGAGCAAAAAATCACCCTGTTTTACGCCATGCGCCAATAAATACTAGCACGGCAATAATCGCAAGTAGGCTACTTGCGACAGGCTTGTCAAAAATAAAGCTCAATCCCGATATAATTGCAAAACTGCTCGCTGCTAAGCCTAATAATAGCGGCTTAGTCGCAGTATCTGCTTTTTGTGTGACAGTTGGAGGGGGGCGGCGCTTGAGATTTTGGTAAATCAAATCTGGCAGTTCAGGCATTTTTTCAGCCCAAAATGGTAAGTTTGCATATAGCTTTTTCGCCACCGCGAGAGGTCCAACTTGCTCTTGCACCCAATGCTCTAAAAAAGGTTTGGCCGTTTTCCACAGGTCTAACTGCGGATAAAGCTGGCGCCCTAGGCCTTCTACATACAGCAGGGTTTTTTGCAATAATACTAGCTGTGGTTGTACTTCCATATTGAACCGTCTTGCTGTATTAAACAAATTTACTAGTACATGACCAAAAGAGATTTCTGCAAGCGGTTTGTTAAAAATGGGCTCGCATACAGTGCGAATGGCAAACTCAAACTCTTCTACGCAGGTATCTGCCGGAACCCACCCAGAATCCACATGAAGCTGTGCCACCTGACGATAATCACGATTAAAAAAGGCGATAAAGTTTTCGGCCAAATAGCGTTTATCTTCACGGTTTAAGGTGCCGACTATGCCGCAATCTATACCAATATACTTAGGATTATGAGGATTTTCACGAGAGACAAAAATATTGCCAGGGTGCATATCTGCATGGAAAAAACTGTCACGGAATACCTGTGTGAAAAAGACTTCCACGCCGCGCTCGGCCAGCAATTTCATATTGGTGCCTTGTGCTAACAAGGCTTCGGTGTCTGAAACCGGAATACCGTAGATGCGTTCCATCACCAGCACGTTTTTACGTGAATAATCACTATATACCTCAGGGATATACAGTGAATCTGAGTCTTCAAAATTGCGTCTGAGTTGAATTGCGTTCGCGCCTTCTCGCATCAAGTCTAGCTCGTCGAGTAAGGTTTTTTTGTATTCCCTAACAACTTCCACCGGGCGCAGACGTTTTCCTTCGCTGAGTAAATTGACAACGATTTTAGCGAAACGCTCCATTAAAGAGAGGTCGGCATGGATTTGTTTCTCGATATCGGGACGAATAACTTTGATCACGACATCTTTTAACTCATCTTTGTGTTGTAGCTTGGCTGCATGTACTTGCGCTATCGAGGCTGAAGCCAGCGGTTTTGATTCAAATTCAGCGAAGTATTCATGAATATTGTCGATTTCTAGCGCTTGCTCAATGAGCTTTTGTGCCATCGCGGGGTCAAATGGTTGAACTTGATCCTGCAGAAATGCAAGTTCTTCAGCAATATCTGGTGGTAGTAAATCTCGACGGGTCGAAAGCATCTGGCCAAACTTGATCCACACTGGCCCCAAAGTTTGTAGTGCCAAACGTAGGCGTGTGCCTACTGGTTTGTCTTTATGTTTGTTGCGCAGCCAAAACAAACTCGCTCGAGCGAGTTTACCGTACCAAGGTTGCTTATGCGCAGGGACGATTTCGTCTAAACCATAGGTTAAAAATGTTTTGGTGATCTGATGCAAGCGAAGTAAAGACAACCTAATTTCCTTTGTTTTGCTGAAGTAATACGCTGAGGCGTTGATTTAAGCTTTCGACCTGATTGTTTAATGTTCTCACTTGCTGCTTAAACTGTTGAAACTCGAGCGGGTGAGGCGCAACCTTCAACTCATCTTGAAATAACCCTGTTAGGGTTGCCTTGGCTACCTGTCCATCTTGCTTTGCGCGATGCGCTAACTTATGAAAGGTATCTACGGCAATTTGTGCGGGCCCATCACCGACATATTTGGCGAGGTGTTCCGCCCAATCAATATCAAGTGTTGCTAATGCATTAATATATAGTTGTGCTAGCGCCAAATCCCCTTCAAGATCGAGCTTATCTTGACGGATAAGCGCAGTGAGTTGGCTTGGATCTTTGAGCTCAAGCAAGGTTGGTAAATCGGCACTAATAGAACAATCGGCTTTGCCATCAAAAGGGCATAGAACGTGAATGTTAATGCCTGTGTAAGTCACAGCTAAACAAGTATTTTGATCGCGAATATCAACACTGATCACTTTGTGTTGGCCTTTACTTAGCACATGCTTTAGCTCAGGTGAGAGTTTAAGGCCTTTGTTTAAAGCCGTCTCAAGTACGGCGCCAAGTAATGAAGCTAACACAGCAACTCCTAGAATTTAAAGCCGCGATGAAGGGCGACAATGCCTCCGGTCATATTCTGGTAGTCAGTTTGTTCAAAACCGGCTTCATCCATCATGGATTTTAGCGTTTCTTGATCTGGGTGCATGCGGATAGATTCTGCAAGATAGCGATAAGACTCACTGTCATTTGCAACTAATTTGCCCATTGCAGGTAATAGTGTAAATGAATACATATCATACAGCTTTGCCAGCGCCTCGTTATCTGTCTTTGAAAATTCAAGTACCAGTAAACGTCCACCTGGTTTTAGCACTCTGTACATTGAGCGCAACGCTTTATCTTTATCTGTTACGTTGCGTAAACCAAAGGCAATAGTGATGACATCAAAAGTATTATCGTCAAATGGCAGCATTTCTGCGTTCATTTGAACGTATTCAATATTGCCAACAAGTCCCGAGTCGCGTAATTTTTCGCGGCCTACTTTAAGCATTGAGTCGTTAATATCACCTAAAACAACTTGTCCTTTATCACCAACTAATTCGCTAAATCTTGCGGTTAAATCACCCGTACCGCCAGCAAGATCAAGTACTTTGTGACCAGCGCGTACACCTGAGCAGGCAATAGTTTGACGCTTCCACAAACGATGGATACCGAATGACATCAGATCATTCATGATGTCGTATTTTGCAGCTACAGAATGAAATACGTCTGCAACCATAGAGGCTTTTTTGTCGGTCTCGACTGTTTTGTATCCAAAGTGGGTAGTATTGTCTTGTGACTCTTTCATGTGGGTTCCATCATTACTCTGCAACTATGCTTGCTAGTGTACTTGATTGGTAGCCGTAGGTGCAATTTTTTATCCGTGTTGTATTGTTGAAAATGCAAACAAAAGAGGATATTGCGGATCAGTGGCTAATATAACAGTGTTGGCCGAGAGAATGTGCCTTCTGCGCAGCGTAACCTGCGCGTTTTGCCAACACATTAAAGTCTTGCTCTGGTGCAAGTTGGGCTATCCCAAGAGCCAGAGACACATTAGGTAATGGAATTTTCCCTTTCGCGCTGACAAACTTTAATCGCTCAACACCTTTACGCACTTTTTCCGCGATAACACTCGCGGTATCTAAGTCTACATCGGCAAGGATAACCGTGAATTCTTTTTTACCTGTGCGACCAGGTAAGCCACTTTCAACGACATAACGTTTGATATTATTGGCGATACGATTAAGCACAACTTCACCCACAACATCACCAAACCGCGTTGAAAACTCGTCAAGGTTATCAACTTGGATAGAAAGCGCGCAGACAGATTTTTGCTGCGATTGCCATAGGGACACTTTTTGATGAAGATAGTGACGCTTATAAAGACCCGTTTGTGGGTCTAATAAGTGTTGTTTACGCAAGTCGAGTAGTAACTTTTGATTACGTTCATAATCTAAACGCGATTTTATTAACGCTTGTTTAAATTGTTTGTGCTGTTTTAGCAATAGCTCAGTTTGTTTGGTGAGTGTTGATAGTGCGCGCTTACTCTTTTGAATGTTGTGTTCATCTAAATTATGCACACATTGACTGACTTGTTGGGCAAAGCGAATAACCTGCTTTTGTGAGGTTTCTGCATTTTCGTGTAATTCAGTCACCAAAGAATCAACGCCTTCAAGTAATTCAGATTGTGTTTTTTGACCTTGATCTAAAAATTGGTAGTAGAGTTGTTCAATGAATACGCAGTCTATTTTTGTGTGCGCTTTGATGGCTTTGTTGATGGCACAGTCAAGATCTTTGTTCGTGGCGCTAATATGGGTATAAGCAACCTGATAATTTAAAGGCGTGGGCGGCAAATGATGTTGCTCTAAAAACAGGCACACCTGTGTCATTTTTTCTTGGGCAACAGCCATGGGATCATGGAACATCATTTCATTTACCACAACAATTAATTATCAAACGTTAATGAACTACCACCAGCTCCTTCGGTGTAACTCTTGTCCTAATTGCACTAGACCTACATTAATCTGTATCGTCCGAATTTAAAAGTAAAAAATTTGTCTTTGAAATAGAAAATTTACATTTTTTTGTTGAATTGCTGATTTTCTCATCAATTTTTACTAGGTTGGGTAAATTGTATTCGATCTGAGATATTCGTGATTCTATCGAATTAAGTTGCATCTGTTACGGGACTCTCCTACTTTGACTAGCAGAAAGTTCATTTCACCATAACAAAAGCTCAGAACGATGGATAATCATTATTTTTTGGCTATTTTACCGCGAACTGAGTAACAACAAAGTATTGAGGAAGTCAGCGTGTTATCACCAAAATTAAAGCTGTGGACTAAGCGTTCAAGCGTCGCCGTTTATTTAACTGTCGCTTTATCTGGTTGTGCTATTACCGGAAGTGACAATAACGTTGAGTTTACTCAGATAGCTGGCAGCGTTATGAAATTTAGAAGTGATAACAATGCCTATGGTCGCAGTGATACAAAAGCAGAGTTTCTACTACCAAACCTCAGTGCAGAAAAGTTGGCGACCACAAATCAGCAGCGTCTACAGTTCTTGGCTCAGCTCGACAATATCGACACTTCAGCGCTGAGTGAGGAAAATCAAATCAATCTCACTATTTTGCGTGCACAAGTGCAGAATAGCGTCGATGAATATCGTTTTCATAGCCACTATATGCCGCTCACCTCGGAATACGGCTTTCATTCCGGTCTGTCTTTTATGATCTCGAGTCATGACTTTAAGAAACGTGCTGGTTACGAGCTATATTTGGCACGTTTGCAGCAGGTTCCACGCTATTTTAAGCAAAATATCGACTGGATGAAAGAAGGCATGGCCGTTGGTCTGACTCAGCCGAAAGCGGTGCTTGAAGGTTATGAAAGTTCTATCGAAGCTTATATCGTTGATGATGTGACAAAATCCGAGTTCTATGGCCCGTTTACACAAAACCAAGCGGGTTTGCCTGATGCCGAATTTAAAGCACTGCAACAACGTGCCAAAAAGATTATTAAAGGGGATGTGATCGCAGCATATCAAGATTACCTTAATTTCTTTGTCAACGAGTATCGTCCAGCGGCTAGGACCGAAATTGGAATTTCTTCGACACCAAATGGTGAAGCGTTTTATGCGAACCGAGCGAAATACTATACCACCACGAATATGACGCCTAAGGAGATCCACGAGCTTGGTCTTAAAGAGGTGGCTCGGATCCGTGCGGAGATGGAAAAAATTATTAAAAAAGTAGGCTTTAAGGGATCTTTTGCCGACTTTGTGCAGTTCTTAAGAACCGATCCACAGTTTTATGCTAAAACCCCCGAAGCGTTACTTAAAGAAGCTGCATATATAGCAAAGAAGATGGATGCTCAGCTACCTAAGCTATTCCATACATTACCAAGAAAGCCATACGGTGTCGCCCCAGTGCCTGCGAGCATTGCGCCTAAATACACGACAGGGCGTTATTCGGGGGCACGCAGTGATACTGATGCAGGTTATTATTGGGTAAATACCTACGCGCTGGATAAGCGCCCGTTATATGTATTGGAAGCATTGACTCTACATGAGGCCGTGCCTGGTCACCATTTGCAGATCTCCTTGAATGCCGAGCTTGATTACCTACCGGAATATCGTCGCAACGAATACATTTCAGCTTTTGGTGAAGGGTGGGGGTTATATTCTGAATTTTTGGGTATCGAAGCGGGGTTCTATCATGACCCTTACAGTGACTTTGGTCGTTTAACCTACGAGATGTGGCGAGCGGCTCGTTTGGTTGTAGACACTGGCATGCATATGTTTGGGTGGAGCCGCGAACGAGCGATGAACTTTATGAAAGACAACACGGCCTTGTCCTTACATAATGTTAAAACGGAGACTGATCGTTATATTTCGTGGCCAGCTCAAGCACTGTCATACAAAATTGGTGAACTAACCATTAAGCGGCTACGTCGCAAAGCAGAAAAAGCACTGGGCGATCAGTTTGATATCCGTGAGTTCCACCATCAAATCTTACGTCATGGCTCTGTGCCATTATTTGTGCTTGAAGAGCAAATCGACAAATATATTGAAACCACGATGAATCAAGCGCGTAAGTAATTGCGTTTATCCATCTAACAGAAAAGCCCAAAGCAGAGACTTTGGGCTTTTATCATTTTATTAGCCTAAGCTAGTTTAGTTTACAAAACTAATAATTAGCTGATACACATCATCGGTCGTTCGGCATTTATTGGCATTAATGATGAGCTGTTCACCTAAGTGTAGTGCTCGCTGTTGTACCGCTAAGCGCGCGTCTTCATCTTCAATCGCATCTATGTCTGCAACATGGGCGAGACCAATGGTGCGGCGGATCAATTCACACCCACAATAACCAACTGCGTCTTGCAATACTTTAGTGAGAAAGTATTCCGCGTAGCCTTCTGTTTGCAACGATAGGTCGCGTGTTTGTGTTTTCGCCAGTTCAAGCCAAGTGACATAGAAGCTCGATAGAGTGGTGGCGATACTATCGAGTAAATACACCTGCATATTTCGACGTTTTGGCAGAGCGTTAATGCGAGCATGTTGGGCACAGTAGTTGAGCAATAAATTGCCGATAAATGAGCCTAAATCAAAGCCTATTGGGCCAAAAAAGCCAAACTCTGGGTCGATTAGCTTAGTGTGATCGGTGTCGACGAAAATACTGCCTGTATGGACATCACCGTGAAGTAAGGTTTCTGGTGCATTGAGAAATTGGGCTTTGAGTTTTGCCACTTCAACTAATAACGTCTTATTTTTTCTCAGCATTTCCACAGACGATTGCAATGCAGCAGGAAAGTTGTTTCTTTCAGCATCGCGGTATGGGTCGTCAAAGAATAAATCTTCTGTGATTGCGCACAGTTCGGGATTAGTAAACTCGGTGACTAGGGCTTTCTTTTCACTCGGTGTTAAGTAAAAGCTTGAGTGGTAAAAGCTGGTTTTTGCTAGATAATTTGCGACGTCTTTGCTGAGTCTTGCAAAGGTGTTCGCTTGGTTTAATTCACCGCGTAAAATGCGTAGATGACCAAGATCTTCCAGCACGGTTAGTGCTAACTCCGTATTATGGTGCAACACTTTTGCTGTGGTATCTGGACAGATCTCACCATGGCGCTGTAATACACTGGCTTCAATTCTGGCTCTGTCTAATGTAAGCGGCCAGCTCTCACCCACACATCGAGCATAAGGCAAAGCTTGCTTGACGATGATGCTATTTTCTTGCGTATCTTGCACGCGGAAAACCAAATTCAGATTGCCATCACCAAACTCATAACAAGATAAGGTTGCATCTTTATCAAAGAAGCTTCCTAAATTAGTAATGTAATCAATAACTTTTTCTGCATCAAATTCAATGTAGCTCGACATGTTTCTGCACCTTGTGGATATTTGCTATTAGCATTCTATATTTTTAAATGTTTAGATGTCTATACTTCTTTAGATCTTGATGTAAATTATCATTAGTACACTTTGAAAGAGCGGGGTGTCATGAAAGCCTTAATTGCACGTAGTCTTAAATTCGAATCGGGCGTGGTACAGGTATTGGATCAATACTTACTGCCACATCAACAGGTGTGGCATGAATGCCGCGACGTTGCGACGATGAGCGAACTAATTCTGACACTTAAGGTTCGTGGCGCTCCGCTTATTGGTTTAGCGGCAAGTTTATTAATTGGTTATCTTGCCGAACAGGGAGAAGATAAAGACACAATTGCCCGCTCGATAGATGAACTTGAAGCAACGCGCCCTACAGCGGTGAATTTAATGCACTGCATGGCGAGATTGCGTGAAGCGTTACAAGCGAATGATTGGCAACAACAAGTGATCACAACCGCTGAACAGTTATTTGAAGAAGACACTGCGTTATGCGACCGTATGGCAAACATAGGCGCGGAGCTTGTGAATGCGGGAGACAACATTCTTACTCACTGCAATACTGGTGCGCTGGCAACGGCAGGTGTAGGCACCGCACTTGGCGTAATTCACCATGCTGCAAAACAACATGGTGACATTCATGTTTGGGTTGATGAGACTAGACCACTGTTGCAAGGTGGTAGGCTTACCGCGTTTGAACTAGATGCATGGCAAATCCCATACACGCTAATTTGTGACAATATGGCTGCGAGTTTAATGGCGGCGGGTAAAGTCGATAAAATCTTTGTAGGGGCAGATAGGATTGCGGCAAACGGTGATTTTGCGAATAAAGTCGGCACTTATAATCTCGCGGTGTTAGCCCATTTCCATAATATTCCTTTTTATGTGGTTGCCCCGATCACAACATTAGATAGCAGCTGTCCAAATGGCGCAGCCATTCCAATTGAACAACGCGCCAAAAGCGAAGTAACAGGTGTCAGTGGTAGTTTTGGTGATTGCCAATGGGCACCCAACAATGCCGAGGTATATAACCCGGCATTTGATGTTACGCCAGCGAGTTTGATCACCGGATGGGTGTTGGATACGGGGTTGTTTACGGGTGATGAGGTTGCCCTAGGCGTATTTTCACAAAGTTAAACATTTGTAATTATTTTAACTACTCGTAAATCCAAAATCTTCTTAAACTGTACCCATTTTGTGCTTCGATATAAATGGAGAAAGTAAAACAGGATGAAGAAGTTAATTGCTCTGATGTTGTTGGCCTTAGCTGCTAAGGCATTCGCTAAAGAGGAAATACCACTAGAGTCTTTTAGTAAAGGCAGTGAGTTCTCAGATGTAAAGATTTCACCTAACGGAGAATATCTTAGCTTTATCACAAAGAGAGAAGGTAAAAACACATTAATTTTTTTACAACTTGATAAATTCAAACTCATTCATGCCGTGCGATTCAATGACAATGCTCAAATCGGCCGCTATGAATGGGTGAATGATGATCGTGTGGTATTAGAAAAGGAATATATAAGAGGTTGGAAAGATCACCCTGAGTTTCATGGCGAGTTATTCGGCGTAAATGTAGATGGAAGCCGTGGTAAGTATTTGGTGGGTTACCAAGGTGAGGGACAAACGGGGTCTCGTTTGCGCAAAGCTACCCCGCTGTATGGTACATCTTATATTCTTGACCCTTTGGTCAATGACGAAGACAAGATGCTGATTGTGACCTATCCTTGGACAGGCTCGAAAGAGCCTACCACAAGAGTTTACGAGGTTAACGTTCATACTGGTGTCAGGCGCAAAGTAACAAATTCTCCAAGAAAAATGGGGCGCTTTTTGACCGATCACCAAGGAGAGGTTCGCGCCGTTGTGTCTGAGGATGATGATGGCAATTCATTAGTTTTCATCCGTGAAGAAGCAGACTCAAAATGGGCAGAGCTCACATTAGAAAACAACTTAGCTGATTTATGGATGCATGGATTCGATAAAACTGGAACGTCAGTTTATCTTTCAGCATCTACGGCTGGTGAGCCCATGGCCTTCTATAAATTAGGCTTAGAAAGCAAAAAACTCACTCATGTTTTTCAAGATAAAGTGGTTGATCCAACAAAAGTATGGATAGATCCGATTGATAAATCCCCTTTCGCAATTGAAATATACCCCGGATATCCTACCTATGCATTTATTGATGAAAGTGCTGATTGGAGTCAACGCCTAAAGTCTCTGATAGCCTCGATCCCTGGAAATCAAATACGTATTGTAAGTAGCACGAGAGATGGTGGACAAGTGGTTGTATTCGCCAGCAGCGATACCAACCCAGGGGATTATTACCTTTATGATAGCAAAGCCAACAAGATGAAATATCTTGCGTCTGCAAGAAACTGGATTAAACCAAATCAAATGTCTACAGTGGAGCCTGTTAAATTCACAAGCCGTGATGGACTCACTATTCATGGATATCTAACAACACCAATAAACGCAGAAAAGAAAAACCTTCCCTTGATTGTTATGCCTCATGGTGGACCTCATGGACCAAGAGATTATTGGCAGTTTGACCCTGAAGTACAAATGCTTGCGAGCAGAGGAATGGCTGTGTTACAAGTTAACTTTAGAGGATCCGGTGGTTATGGAGATGCATTTGAAGTACTTGGCTACCAAAAGTGGGGCAAGGAAATTCAATATGACATCATCGATGGAACCCGTGACTTAATCTCTAAAGGTATCGTCGATAAAAAGCGGATTTGTATTATGGGGGCTAGTTTTGGTGGTTATTCTGCATTGCAAAGCGCAATATTAGAACCCGACTTATTCCAATGCGCAGTCGGTGTGGTTGGTGTATACGATTTACCACTGATGTTTGAAGAAGGTGATGTTGCTCAGCGTAGCTCTGGGATCGCATATTTAGAACGTGTACTTGGTACCGATGAGAAGCAGTTAAAAGCATTTTCTCCAAGCTATAATGTCGATAAGCTTAAGGTTCCTGTCCTTATCGTACATGGTGGTGAGGACCAAAGAGCGCCAATTGAACAAGCGGAATCTTTAATTAATGCACTGAAAAAGGCTGATAAACCTTATCAGTATTACTTACTTGAAGATGAAGGGCATGGTTTCTATAAACCGGAACATCGTCTGAAATACTTTAAGAAAGTGCTCGCATTCCTAGAAGAACCTCTGCAGTTATAATTTGCATTAATGAGCAGGGTGAGCGTCACCCTGAGCTTTGTAATTTAAAGTTTTATTAGCGGCAGTTTTGTTGCTGAATATTGCAGTATACTTTTTAGTACCCTCTGATATTAAATCTAATCAGATTAACTATTTTATCTGATTTCAAGTAAGTAACGCCTCTATGGTAATGACTTGGTACTAATCACGTTGAACTTGCGTGCTAATAGCCTACTATTGGCGCGCAAATGCATTTTGCTTACCGCTTTTTTCGTGAAGTAGTCACAAAATCTTCATTTTATTTTTAGGGACATGCTGTTCTACGATGGGGATTTTGAAGTAAGGAAAGTCGCTAATGAAGGGATGGTTCATTATTGGTGTGGTTGTACTGGCCTTATGCAGTTGCCACTCTATTCACCCGCAAAAAACCTACATCCATATAGTTGCAAGTTGTCCCCCTCAGGTGTTTGAACAATTGTTTATCGATACGACAGATAGCTTAGTTATATCGCCCTCTGAGGCCGAAATTCCAATCGGCATGCACACAAATACTCTGCTTTTTTCACCACTGACCATGTCGTGGGATGTGGTGGATAAGCTTTTGGTTGAGTTGGACGACGCTGGGTTTAAGTTTCAAGCAGATTTTTTCGGTAAATATAATCACGCTTATCGTGATAACCATATCGGTGTGTATTTTGTTGAAGGTTGTGAGCCAAACATGAGTAAGCAAGTACTCACAGTGCCTCGTTAACACTGAAAGTACTTATACACTTGAATTAATCAAGTAATGGGAACTGCTTTGCAATTTCAGAGTCCGTGCTTTTCGCAACCCAGCCCTCTTGATTATTGAATAGGCGAATGGCGGTAAATTCTGGATCGCTACCCATATCGAACCAATGAGGCGTATTTTCTGGTACTGAGATTAGGTCACCTTGCTGACATAAAACTTGGTAAACCTTATCGTTTAAGTGTAAGCAGAATAGCCCTTGTCCTTTAACAAAAAAACGCACTTCATCTTCGCTATGAGTATGTTCAAAAAGAAATTTTTGTCGCAACTCTGAGGCACTTGGGTTGCCCTTTGCAAGTGAAATCACGTCGACAGTTTGATAACCGCCTTGCGCCTTTAATCTTTCAATATCGCTTTGGTAGGCATTAATAATGTCGTCTTGTGACATTTCAGCTGTGATATCGGTGTTAGCCTGCCATTGTTCAAAGCGTACGCCTAGCTCTGCGAGCAAAGATGCGATGATGTTTGCGTCTTGCTCTTGTTGCAAAGCCTGGCTTGGGTTCTGTACTTGGTAGATAGTCAGTTGACTCATGAAAATGCCCCTTCATCAAAATGCTCAAAGCTTGATATAACTGGATGTTCAGGTGATGTTGCTTGTGCATCTCTAAACAGCTGTAATGTGTGCATACCAGCGGCCTTTGCTGCGTCTAGCTCGGCAATAATATCGCTTAAAAAGAGGATTTGCTCTGCTTCGTACGGTAGGGCTGCAATAATATTCTGATACGCAGAAATTTCCTGCTTAGCACCCACTTTAGTGTCAAAGTAGTCGCTAAATAGCGGGCGAATATCACCATAATCTGAGTAGGCAAAAAGCAGCTGCTGCGCTTTCACTGAACCCGACGAATACACGTAGAGATTGCGACCATCCGCTTTTTGTTGTGTTAAAAACTGGTAGGCATCTTCATATAAATGTCCAGTAAAATCGCCGTTTGTATAGCCAAACTGCCAAACAAGACCCTGTAGCTGTTTTAATGGCGTGATTTTTTTATCAGCGGCGATCCACTCAAGTAGCGCGGCAATCACGGTATCAATATCAGCACTATCATTATCCAATTCTGCTCTGACAGCACTAATTTGCTCGGCAACGGCGGCGTCATGTTGATGGTCGCGAATAAATTGCGGTAAATGCGCAGCGGCATACGGGAATAGTATCTCTTTAACAAATGAGATACGGGTAATTGTCCCTTCAATATCTGTTAAAATGGCTTTGATCATTGGCGCCCCTCCAATTTGATGCGCTCTAATTCGCAGGCAAATAAAAACTCTAAGCCCTCAATATGACGACGAGTTTCTTGCACTGTACGGCCCACTGCATATAACCCGTGACCTCGGATCAATACACCGTGTATAACCGGTGTAGTTTGATGAGATTGCGCCACGCGCTGTGCTAGCCGCTCTATATCCTGATCGTTATCAAAAATAGCAATGGATAAGGTTTCTTCATGCGATTGAATGCCAGACAGTGACTTTTGCATTTCATAACCACAGATCTGAAATTGCTCGCCTTGAATAAATCGCGATAACACAGTCGCAGCAACGGAATGCGTGTGTAATATACACTGTGCACCCACGCATAATTCATATAATTTTAGGTGCAATGCAGTTTCGGCTGAAGGCTTGCCACTACCGGCAATGATGGTGCCTGTGGCGTCTAATTCCAGAAATTGTTCTGGTGTTAATTTACCTTTATCAAAGCCGCTGGCCGTGACAACAAAGCCAGAGTCTGTTTTGATAGAGAAATTACCACCAGTCGCGGGAACCCAGCCTTGCTGAGCAACCCAAGCTCCTGCGTCGATAAGCGCGAGTTTTGCGGCTTGTGTGTGCATAGTTAACACCTATAAATTAAATGCGTTTGGACGGCTATACATCTATTTTGAGCAATGATAGCATCCACTCACGATTAGCACCATAAGAAAGAGAGTGTTGCAGTGAAAAGTAAGTTACCTCAGGTTGGAATTAGTATATTTAGCCAAATGACGGCATTAGCGAACGAGCATGGTGCGATCAACTTATCGCAAGGCTTTCCGGAGTTTGATGCGCCTGATTACCTAAAATCGCAACTTGGCCACTATGTTGGCGAAGGTCAAAACCAGTATTCGCCTTCTGCCGGCGTACCGAGCTTGCAAGCACAAGTTGCGGCATTAATTGAACGTCGTTATCAGGTGAGGGTTTCAGGACAAGAACAGATCACGGTGACCTCGGGTGCAACGGAAGCACTCTTCGTGGCAATTCAGGCAATAGTATCTGAAGGGGACGAAGTTATTGTATTCGATCCGGCTTACGACTCTTATGAGCCTGCAATTGAACTTGCTGGCGGGAAAGCCGTGCATATTGCGTTGACTGCGCCGCATTACCAAATTGATTGGCAACAAGTCGCAGCGAGTATCAACCCAAATACCCGTGCTATTATCATCAATACACCGCATAACCCATCGGCTAAAACGCTGAAGCCGTTAGATTTAGAGCAACTGAAACAGCTGCTAAATCAGCATGACTTGTTATTGATCAGTGATGAAGTATACGAACATATTACCTTTGATGGTTTGCCCCATCTGAGCGCATTAACTGATCCAGCATTGTTTGAGCGTGCGTTTGTGATCTCTAGCTTTGGTAAAACCTTTCATAGTACAGGCTGGAAAATGGGTTACTGTGTGGCGCCAAAGCAAATGACTGTTGAATTTAGAAAGATCCATCAGTATGTAACGTTCTCAAGCTTCACTCCGGCACAACTTGCATTGGCTGATATGCTTGCTGAACACCCTGAGCACGTTGATGAGCTGAGTGGATTTTATCAACAAAAACGCGATGTTCTGGTTAAGGCGTTAGCGTCAAGCCGATTTACGCTATTACCAAGTGAAGGGACTTATTTTTTGCTTTTGGATTACAGTGAAATTTCTGATCTTGATGATGTTGCCTTTTGTCGCTATCTGGTGGAAGAGGTAGGGGTGGCGGCAGTGCCACTCAGCGTTTTTTACCAACAAGCACCTGAAGACAAGGTCATTCGATTATGCTTTGCTAAGGAAAACCAGACATTAGAAGAGGCTGCAAAACGCTTATGTCAACTTTAACCGTTACCCTTGTTCAAACAGATATCCAGTGGCTTTCACCTGAGGACAACTTTACCCATATTGAACGTTTGCTAGAAAATGTCGAGCCAAGCGATTTAATTTTGCTACCAGAAACATTTGCTACCGGCTTCGCCGTAAAAGAGCCGGATGCTGAGCGCTATGCTGATGCAGCCATCGAGTTTTTACAGCAATGTGCTCAGCGCTTTCAGGCTGTTGTAGCGGGCAGCGTACTGGTTCCGCAAGGAGATAAAAAGGCCAACCGTATGGTGTGGTGCCAGCCGGATGGAAAGATACTTCATTATGACAAAAGACACTTATTCTGTTTGGGTAATGAGGGCGATTTTGTCGTTGCAGGTGAGCACCGTGAAGTGTTCGAATTAAAGGGCATTAAATTCTTACCGCAGATCTGCTATGACTTGCGTTTCCCTGTATTTCAGCGTAATCAGAACGATTATGAGGTTATGATTAATATTGCAAACTGGCCAGCGGCACGCCGAAATCATTGGGATACTTTACTGGCTGCTCGTGCAATCGAGAATCAGTGCTTTGTGCTCGCGGTAAATCGCGTAGGTGAAGATGGGTATGGCACTGCGCATAATGGTGGTACTAAAGCGATTGACTTCAATGGTAATAGCATTGTTTCGGCAGCAGACAACCAAGCTGAGGTTATTACCGTAAAGCTAAAACTGAGCGACTTGCAGCAGTACAAAGCTAAATTTCCTGCTCATCTCGATGCGGATAAATTTACGCTGGCATAATACACATTGGTATATGCATAGCATACCCAACTAAAAAGCTTAGTTGGGCATGCTCTAACTCGAAACTCAACAGGCCCTAAGATGCATTATATTGATGCACAAGCAATTCACCTTCTCTGCCAGTGGCGCTGTAATCATTCTTTGATAAACGGAAATAGCTCAACTGGGTGCGCATTTCATGGGCTTGCTCAGCCATTTGCCTCGCCGCTGCCATCGTTTCTTCGGTAATTGCAGAGTTTTCTTGAATAAGATCCGTTAGCCTTTGCACCACCAAATCCACTTCTTTAATGGCTTGTTGTTGCATTGAAGTCGACTCATTGATTTTAATAATGTTGTTATTTACATCGCTCACGGCTCCAACGATTTGTTGCAGCTTTTCACCGGAACTATTGGCAAGTTCAGTACCTTGCTCTACCTTTTGATTACTGTTTGAGATAATTTCTTTGATTTGCTTTGCAGAAGCGGCGCTACGCCCTGCCAGCTCTCGTACTTCGTTTGCAACGACTGCAAAGCCACGGCCATTTTCTCCCGCTCGTGCCGCTTCAACGGCAGCATTTAGTGCCAACAGGTTGGTTTGAAACGCAAGTCCATCAATCACCGATACAATCTCATTAATGTCTTTACTGGCTTTGTTCACTTCAATTATTGCAGCTACGGTTTGGGCAGATAAACTGCCTCCTTCTTTGGCTATGTTTTCTGCGTTTGTTGCTAGTCCTACGGCATCACCAGATTGGTTTGAAACTTTAGTGAGTTCATCTAACATATTGCCGGTGCTGGCACTGGCTTCTTCTAAGTTTGCTGCTTGCTCTTCTGTGCGTTGGCTGATTTCGGTGTTACTCGCCGCTATTTCACCGGCACTTTGAGCAACATAATTTGCTGCGGCTTGGATCCCTTCGATTACACTGGTGAGTTTTTTAATTGTGGTATTGGTGTCATTCTGAAGAGACTTAAACACGCCAAAATATTCACCCTTTACTTGATTACTTAAGTCACCTTGAGCAATGTTAGCCAACACACTGCTGACTTCGGAGATAGCCCCAGAGACCTGTAAGGTCGAGTCATTTACACTCTCTTTAAGTTGTTGCAGTTGACCTTGTAGTGGCAACTCTATTTTTTGGCTAAAGTCTCCTTCGGACATTGCGGCCATTACGCTGCCGAGTTCTTCAATGACTTGATTGAGGTTCTCGACCGAGCGGTTAATGTCACCTTTGAGATTATCTAGCTGGCCAGACATCGCAGATTGAATGGTGCGGTCAAATCGACCATGGCTAATAGCCATCACCGTAGAGATTTCCGAGATAGCAACATCAACGGCGGTCACAGAAGCATTGATATTATCTTTAAGTTGCGCGAGCTGACCCGTTGCAGCTACGTCCACTTGTTGTTTAAAGTCGCCGTTGCTGACGCCAGCCATCACAGTGCCTATTTCTTTCATTACTCTGTCTAGGTTTGCCATGCTGGAGTTGATATCTTGTTTTAAGGTATCTAATTGGCCTGCGAGTGGAGCATCGAGTTGCGCAGAAAAGTCGCCTTGGCGTAGTGCAGACATAATCGTGCTGATACCGTCAATCGCACTGCTAAGGCTGCGTACGGAATTATTTACCGAATCTTTGAGCTGCGCTAGTTTTCCTTTAGCGGGTACGGTGACTTGCTCCTTAAAGTTACCTTGCTCAATATTGGTCATCACATGAACAATACCGTTCATAGTCGAATTAATCGATGCCAAAGAATCGTTAATATTATTTTTGAGCTTTTCTAAATCGCCTGACATGGGGGCATTAAGTTTGGTATCGAAGCGACCATTTGCCATATCAATCGAAATTTCATTCAGCTCAGAAATCGCTCGACTTAACGTATTGGCACAGTGGTTAGTGGCTTCTTTTAGGGTTTCTAGCTCGCCCCGGCACGGTACTTTGATGCGGTCGTCAAACTTGCCCGAGGCCATTTGATTCATGACGCGATTAGCCTCTGTAATAGAAAGCTGTAAGGCATCCAGTAGTGAATTAAATGCCTGTGCACTGTTGCCTATTTCATCATGACTACGAATGGGCGCTCGCAATGAAAAGTTGCCTTCCTGCTCAACTGATTTCATGGTTTCTACCAACTCGTGAACAGGTTTGGTAAGCGTTTTTGAGAACCAGTAGGCGACTATCAGTACTAACACTATAGTGACCGCTAAAATAATCATCAGGTATTGAGAGAGCGAGGTGATAGAAGCAAATGCTTCCGCTTCGTCAATTTCGGCAAGCAGTGCCCAACGGGTATTAAAGACTTCGACCGATGTATAGGCAGACAACACGGCTTCGCCGTTGTAGTCTTCAATAACCTGTTGTCCAGATTGATTATTTAATGCTTGAGAGACTGCAAGCGTGGCTACCTTGCCGCGTTCAGGGTATCGAAATGAATTCACCACGGAATGATTTTGTGGATCTAAGAATGAGTCTGAACGCATCAGACCCTCAGGGCCGACTAGGTAGGTTTCACCACTTTCTCCTAAGCCTTCTCGCTCGGTCATAATGGCATTGATGGCATCAATAGATAGCTGTGCAGCTACAATTGCAATGGTTTGGCCATTCACCACGATAGGTTTAGCAATAAAACTAGCGGGGGCATTATAGGAGGGGAGGTATTGTTTGTAGTCTGCGAAAGCGCTGATTGTCGGAACCGTTGAGTCCTTCAGTTCTCGATAAAGAGAAGCCAGATTACTATTGGCATAAGGACCTGATTCTAGTGACGTAGCAAAATCAACCTCTTTAAATACAGAATAGACAATATTTCCATTACTTGGGTCAATGATAAAGATATCGTAAAACTCATAAATGTCGGCGATGTTAAGCATATATGGATGGTAACTGCGGTGAGCAAGGTCATAACTATCTAAGTGACCGGTTTCAATAAATTTGTACTTTTCACCAACTGGGTAGGGGTTGCTTGCTAAGTAACGTGCTTGCAGCGCAAGCCCAGACTCTGAAATGTTACCAATGAGCCTTGCTGTGCTCGTATCTTCGGGGTTTTCTTGATTGAATTTAGGTACGAACACTTCATCATAAAATCGAGATAATTTGGCATAGTTAATATCGGCCTGAGCGCTAGGAAAGCTGGTAATAAACTCTTGTGCAATCACAGGAAGTAATGGGTTTGCCGTAAAGGCATCGAGTTTATCCTCAACGGTCTTAAAGTAACGATTAACCGCGCTTTTTTTGATCTCACTAACGGCACCAAGTTGTGAATATACTTGCGCTGTCATGGCATTCGATGCGGTATTAAGTGCGATGGAAATAATTACTATCAACGGCACGAGCGCGACGATTAGAAATGCAAAAATCAGCTTTTTAGTTAAATTAAGAGAGTTAAAAAATTGCGAAAACCCAGACATAACCTAATTCCCTGTTGCTATGGAAGTACCTATAACAGCATAGAACAGTATTGATTAAGATCTAGACAAAAAATAAAAAACCCGGCTATCTAGATAGCCGGGCTTGTAAACTTAACGTTTCACGCTTCAATCGTGCTACGTATTAGTGTTTCCAATGATAGGTATGGGCCTTTTCTTCCATATACTCAGCAGTTGCTGGATGCATTTGGGTTTGCGCGCCATTTTCGAAGAAGAAAGGCTGACGTTTATTGTCATAGTTGCCGATTTCATTCATGGTTGCCGCATCGTAGACACGGCCATTGATCACGGTGTAGGCAACTTTCTCTGAATCACGGATGTTAGACAGCACATCACCATCGATGATGGCAAGATCGGCGAGTTTTCCTTGTTCGATCGTACCAAGGTCACGGTCCATACCTAGATATCTTGCGCCGTCGATTGTACCGCTGCGAAGCGCCTGCCAAGGTGTAAAGCCGCCTTGTGCCATAGACCATAACTCCCAATGTGCGGCTAGACCTTCACGCTGGCCGTGAGCACCAATGTGCACAGTCACACCCTTATCGCGAAGCTGTTTTGCGGTTTTGGCGACATTGATATGGTTATAGTGACGTTCAGGTGCTTTGCTTGGTCGAATTGATCTTGGCTTTACCACATACTCAGGAACGAAGCTCATTAAGCGCTCGTTTTCCCACACATTAGTGTGTTGATACCAGTATTCTTCGCCAGAGATACCGCCATAGGCAACAACAAAAGTTGGCGTAAAGCCAACATTTGTTTGTCCCCACATTTGTTCGATATCAGAGTAAATATTCGGGATTGGTAGGGCATGTTCAACACCGGTATGACCATCGACTATCATGTTCATGTTGTGTTGGAATTTTGAACCACCTTCAGGCACAACCATGATTTCCATGTTCTTCGCCGCTTCCAATACTTGCTGACGTGTCTCACGGCGAGGGTGGTTGTAACTCTTCACTGAAATAGCGCCAGCGTCTTTTAGGCGTTTAACGTGGAACTCTGCGTCTTCAAGGTTACTGATTGGTGTTTTATAACCCGGCGCGTGGCCAGCATATAAAATACGTCCAACAGAATAGGTACGTGGCGCGACCGTTAAACCCGTTCTTTGTAGTTCTGCCATAGAAAATACCTCGGCAGAGTTATTTGATGGATCATGGATAGTCGTCACACCAAAGCTAAGATTAGAATACTGATTCCAGTTTTGCTGTGGCTGTAGGTTATAGCTACCGTAACTACCATGTGCGTGGGCATCGATAAGGCCTGGGATCACGGTTTTACCGCTAATATCCATCACTTTTGCTGTGCTAGGAGCGTCTAGTTCACCTTGCTTACCGGCTGCAACGATGCGATTCTCTTTAATTAGGATCACACCATTGTCGATGATTTCTTGTTCGTTCTCAGCGTTACGCATGGTCACTACTTTACCGCCAACTAGCGCAATCATACCTTCAGGCTTATCTGCTTTTTGCTCAAAACTCAAGTCGATGCCTTCAGCGGTTAGCTCATCGGTGTTGTCAGATGCACCATCGACGAAAGCGAAAGTGTCAGTCAGTTTGCGCTGATAAAGTGTGGGACCAAATGCCCAAGTTAGCGCGCTGCTGTCCGCTTTCCAATTTAGGAAATCACCAGAGTACTTTGATACTTGCTTAACTGGGAAAGCTTTCTCACCCTTGTTAATGGATAAGGTTTTACCTGTACTGGTAAAAGGTGCAACAAACGTATTGAAATGCTCGATAAACGCAACGTATTGACCATTTGGAGAGACTTTAAAGTTAAAGACGTAATCACCTTTGAAGTGGCTACGTTCTTCTTGACCATTGAGGTTAACACTTTTCAGTTCGCGATGTGTTTCATCACTCATGGTGGAGAAGTAAATGCGCTCAGAGTCTGCTCCAAAATGCGGATTGTCACCGCTTTTAATAATGCGTTTTGCCTCACCGCCGTTAGCATTAACTAGATAAATACCTGGATGCATTGACCAGTCACCGCTTAGCAAGTAGCCACCGGTTACCTTTTTAAATAGCACGTTTTTACCATTTGGTGAAAAGCTTGGTGAGATATAGTGACCAGGTTCTTGGGTGATCACTTTACCTTTACCACCGTTTGCAGATACAACACGTATTGCGCCTAAGTCTTTATCACTCCATGTTGTGTAAACAATAGACTTGCCATCGCGAGAGTAGCTTGGGTAGAACTCAAAGTGGTCGGTTTGCTTAGTGAGGCGTTTTACTTTGCCTGACGCAATGTCTTTTACGTAAAGGTAGCCAAGCGCTTGGAATAGTGCAGTTTCACCATCAGGAGAAATTTGAGACCAGCGTGCAAGTTTGACTTTAAAGGTGTCAGGCGCGACATCTACCGCAAAGCGTAGTGCCGGTGTGATTTGTTTTTCAGCGACAACGCGAGTAGGGATGACGTTGACCTCGTGCGATGCAATATTAACGCGGTTGAATACCCCTTTCGCCCAAAAAACGAGAGATTTACCATCCGGCGTGTAAGCAAAAGAAGGTGTGTTACCATGTGCACCATTGGCTTCTTGTAAGTCGCGATCAAGGCCAGCATAAACACGAGTTTCGACGCCTGAGTGTAGATCTTTAATATATAAAGCACCGATCATTTCATTGCCGTTATCTTCGCGTTTAACAAACGCAATAGATTTACCATCAGGACTGATGGTTGGACGAATAGCACCGCCAGCACCACGAATCACGGTCTCTTCTTCACCGGTTGCTAAATCCCAACTACGAATTTCGAAAACAGCATCGAGCGAGTTTTTGTTATATTCCCAGCGCACGCCAGAGGTCGCATCAACGGAGTAATAGATTTTCTTGCCATCGTGAGAAAAAGCGGGTTCTGCAACGTTCTTTTGCGATTTTGCACCATGTAGACGCTCACGGACCAGCACGCCTTTACCACCGCTGATGTGATACATACGAATAGAGCCACCTGGGATGGTACGCCCCGTTACTTGACCTTGCTTAACTGCAATGTATTGACCATCAGGCGACCATGCAGGGTTGTGAACAATATTATTCACTTCTTTTGACACCTGACGTAGGTTTTGGCCATCTACGTCCATCACCCACAGATTATCGCCACCTGCGCGGTCAGAGATAAATGCGATGTGTTTACCATCAGGCGAAAACTTAGGTTGAATGTTCCAGCCCATGTCGGATGTTAAGGCTGTTGCTTTACCACCGCCAATTGGCATGATGTAAAGGTCGCCAAGCATATCAAAGACGATGCTTTTACCATCAGGACTAACATCTAAGTTACTCCATGTGGTTTCGTTGGTATCGATGGTGATGGTTTGCTTTTCACCTGGTGGGTTGAGCACATCCCAGCCTTTGGTTGATTTCTCTTCTGTTTGCGTGGCTGTCACGGCATCATCAGCGCTGGCTGGCTGAGCCAAACCAATCACAGCAGCACCAATAGCAATGGCTAATGGTGATTTAAAAAATGACATAGATGTTCCCTTAATTTTATAGTTATTGCCCAAGGCGAGCGGTTTGCCTCGGTTAAATTAGCGTTAATGTAAATGCTCACTAAGCATGAACAAGTTTTATTATGATGTCGAACAACATGCGTTTAATGACGCTTAACCCATTGCCTCTTTACGAACGAAGTGGAGATATGCCGCGAGACTGTCTTGCCATAGCGTCATGGCTTCTGTGAGCTCATCATGGCAAGATTTGCCATCCAATAAGCGGCGCTCTGCTTTTTTCAAGTTTGAGCCATAGCGATTAAATCCAAGTTGTAAGGCGGTGCTGGCTTGACGATGAAGCTGTCTGATACATTGATCTTCATCTTGCTCTAATAGCTGCTGAATATGGATGAGTTTATTACGAGCCGACAACACAAACTCGTTGTAAATCGAAGAGACTTCATCTTCACTAAATCCAGATTTTAGGGCGTTTACAGCCGTTTCATCGTACAGGATATCGGGCAATTCCACGCTCACATTGGCTTTTTTAGGAGACTGTGACTCGCTAAGCGCTTGGCGTAATTTTTCTTGTTTTATCGGTTTGCCAACAATATCGCGAATGCCGAGTGCCAAGTATTCTTTTACCTCGCCTGGGCTGAGGCTGGCAGTAAAGGCTAGAAAAGGGGTTCGTTTGTTTTTATGCTCACAATTTTGTAGCTGCTTTAATACTTCTTGCCCGGAAAGATCGGGTAAGTTCATGTCTAACAACACCACATCGAAATGATGCTGTATTAGCATCTCGATGGCGCTTTTACCATTGGTTGCCAATTTAACCTTATGCTCATCTTCTGCCATAAACTCAATAGCGATTTTTTGGTTGAGATCTAGGTCTTCGACCAACAGTACTTTCAGACCGGTGATACAGTTATCGTGCTGCGGGCGCTGCTCCACTAGGCTCAGTTCACCAATGTTTAGCAGTAAATCAAAACTAAATGTACTGCCTTTGTTAAGCTCGCTTTGAATATCTAACTGTGAACTCAGACGGTTGAGTAGGCGACTGGTAATGGCAAGCCCCAAGCCTGTGCCACCCTTAACTTTACCTGCACTACTTTGTACGTATGGCTCGGTCAGCTTATTAATATCTTCACTTTCAATACCTGGCCCTGAGTCCGTGATACTAAAGCGCACTTTATGCTCAATTTGTTGGTCTTTTAAAATCTCAACTTTGAGTCTTACTTCCCCTTTATCAGTGAACTTAATGGCATTACCAACGAGGTTGATAAGAATTTGTCTCAGCTTTTGTTGGTCAAAGTAATAGCACACCTGATCGGGCAGCTCGTACACCAATTCAAAGTGCAGCTTCTTTTGCTCTGCAAGCGGACTTAACAATAAGCAAAGGTTCTGTAGCCAACTTCTAAGCTCAACGTCCTCTTCGTACAAGGCTTCATCACTTTGCTCCAAACTGGCGTAGTCTAGTACTTTATCAATCAGTAAGTTTAGCGATTCAGCAGAGTTTACGATAGCCTCACAGTAGGCCTTGTTGCGACTATCTCTGGTGCGTCCCAATACCAGTTGGGCGCTGCCCAAGATACCGTTAAGCGGAGTGCGTATCTCATGACTGATCGTTGATAAAAACATACCGCGCAGCTCTAGGTCCTGTTGTGCCTTCAATGCTAATTTATTAAGGTTTTGTTCTCTTTGCTCGTTACATAACAGCGCCATACCTGTTGCATAAAAAATAGGTGCAAGAACGCCATTGAAGAAAATAGTGATGGTAAACCAGTTCTCTTTGAAAAGCGTGAAATGCGTTACTTCTCCCATTAATAGGGTTCTGCCGGTAAATATCACCAATATAATAAGTAAAATGGTGATATAGACTATGCTGCCGTTAGGGTATTTATTTCGTGCAAAGCGGCTAAAGAAATAGAGCAGCAGTGTCGCTTCAGCTAAGTGTTGTAAGTCCGAGATAAGGATCCTATCTCTCAAGTTTGGAGAGAAAATACTGCTGTACATCAACAAAATGAAGAGCCCAGCAGTAACGCCGAGAAACACTTTAAAGGATGGGCCTTTAATCCCTAAAAATTGCCTTATCGCCATGCAGTGGATAATGGAAGCCGCAAACAGCAAGGTATTAGCAATGGGAATAGTTTCCCAGTTGTCAAAATAGCCGTGTAATGCAAAGGAAGAAATCGCACAGAGCAAAACCAAAGGGTAAAAAATATAGAGCAGCGTTCCGGGTGTGCTTTTATTTGCTCGCCACGTTAAAAAGGTAAGGAGCGCCATCATTGCCGTCATGACGAGACTAGTTAGGTAGAGGGTTTTTGGGTCGAGCATGTACCTAAGGCTGCTTTCAGTTGCGAAAAAACTTAGCATAGAGGTATTCGCCAAGGCAGTAAAGCCTGTATGAAGCTGAAGCCTCGATATCGCGATGTCAGCGCTGTCTTTCACCCGCCAACTTGCGTCAGCAGGTTAAAGACAGATGAAGCTTAGCGGATCTCGTCAGGAATATTCTGCTGAGCCCACGAAAGGAGTTCGATACGGTTACGACATTTGGTTTTACGAAATGCACTGTACAAATGCGTTTTCACCGTATGTGGACTGATATTTAGCTCTTCAGCGATCTCTTTGTTTTTCGCACCTTTACTCATCAGCGCGATAATTGCTTTTTCTCGCTTAGTGAGTTTCACAGGTTCGATATCACCTTCGGTTAGTTTATGTAATGCATCTTTATTAAATTGCAGCATGCGATTTAACACATTACACATCACGTCACGGCGATACCACAGTTGATCTTCAAGCAACAAACGGATCCCTTTCATTAGCACGTCGGCATTATCAGTCGTGTAGAATACGCCACGAATCCCGCTTAGCAGTGCACGATTGGCCAGCTCCGGATTTTCATCTAAGTTGAATAGTACGATATCGCATTTGACTTTGAGGTTGACTAGTTGTTCTTTTAATTTACCCCAAGAATCGTTCACTGCGGTTTCGATGAAAAGTAATCGAGTGCCTTCAGGCACATCTGAGATATCAGTTCCAGTCGTAACATCCAACCCTTGGGTTTTTAACAAAGGTTGTAACACATTGATACCAATGGTGTTAACCGGTTCTTTATCTAATAACAAAAAAGCACTACTGCTCATTTTAGGACACACTCTAATTTTTCCGATTTCTCAATGCTAACATGGGATTCAGACCTTTTGTATTAGAATTTTTAATACAAGATAGAGAAATCCGCTATATAACAAAGTGAAATAATAACTCGAAATTATGTACAGAATATGTATTTAAATGTAATTTGTTGAAATAAGTAAGCTTTTAACGATTTTCGTTAATAACTTACTCATTTACATTGCTTAACAGAGAATAATCTAAACTGGTACTTTTTTCGTATTTTGATAGGGCGGCCAGCCCATTTCTTTTCCAGCTAATACATGTAGATGAAGATGATATACGGTTTGACCACCGTGATCATTACAGTTCATCACTACGCGATAACCATCTTCTGCAAAGCCGTGCTCTTTCGCTAATTTGGCTGCAACAACATATAAATGACCAACAAGATGAGCATTTTCTTCCGTCACGTCATTGATAGTTGCAATTGCTGTTTTAGGAATAACTAAGACGTGAAATGGCGCTTGTGGATTAATATCTCTAAACGCGAGTGCTTGTTCATCTTCGTAAACGATGTCTGCAGGGATTTCTCGATTAATAATTTTGGTAAAAATAGTTTCTGAACTCATGGTCCCTCCTTATCTGGCATATTGAATTGCTCTAGCATAGCTAACTCTCAAGGAGACTCAATAGATTTGATGCGTTATCCCACTGCGCATCAATTAAAAGGGTAGAGATATAAGCAGGTATGCAGTAATCTCATCAAGGTATAATGATTTGGTACTCACGAAGGAGTGAATAGATGCGCTTAAAATATACGCTTGCGACCGCTGTTTTACTGTTGTCACCGCTTTCACAGGCTGCGTTGCTAAGTTTTCCTGAAGAAATTATTCCCTTGCAAGTTGATGATAAAACCATTGAACACTCATTCTTCTCCAAAGTGCGAGAGTTGGACTTAGCCAAAGGGGAGTATGCGGTCAAAATGCGTTACACCGACTTGTATGAAGTGGGCTATGACGACCACGAAACCATAGAGTCGAAGCCATTTTGGGCAAAAATAAGTATCGATCAAGACGGCGAGTATCAGGTTGAATTTAACCGACCTGACAATGTGGTTGCAGCAAAGGCATTTGCAGATCAGCCATTGATTATGTTGCAAGCACCCAATGAATCGTTAGCGACAACATTGGTAGTGACACAAGAAAGACCAAGAGTAACGACAGCGATGGTAAGTGAGCCTTCAACATCCACTGCACCACGTTATTCAACGCCAAGTACTGCCACACGAGCCGTTACGCCAGCGGCGCCTAAATCAGCACATCCAGATGTGGTTGGTATGTTGGAGTATTGGTGGCAACAAGCAACCCCAGAACAAAAACGGTTGTTTTTGGAAAAAATAAAGGGCAATTAAGCCCTTTATCTGAATACGTCTTAATGTGATCTGTTAGTCTTTATTAACAGGGCTCAATCAAATTGGACCGTTGTGTATGTGCCGGAAACGAACCCGCAGGCGTAACTCGTTTTTGGCCTATAACAAGCTAGAAAATTTTGCTCAAAGGGCTAACAACACCGTTTGCGCCTAGCTGTAAAACATGAGTATATATTTGCGTTGTCTTCACATCGGAATGACCAAGTTGAGCTTGTACGGTTCTAATATCTGCACCACTTTGTAGTAAATGAGTAGCAAATGAATGTCTAAAAGTGTGGGGCGTTATAGGTTTTGTTATTTGTGCTTTTTTGGCTGCCTCTTTAACCGCTTTACGTACTCCTGTTTGATGAAAATGATGTCGGCGGATCTCGCCAGTTTCAGGATCAGCACTTAACTTATATGAGGGAAATAGATACTGCCAAGCAATTGACTTATTGGCGCTAGGATATTTTCTTGCTAGTGCGTTTGGCATCCAAACACCAGCATAATATTCGTTCTGGGAATCTAATTTTAAGTATTCATTAACCTGAGCAATTTGATTTCTTAGCAAAGGTATAAGTTCAGTGGCAAGTGTAACTACCCGATGTTTATTCCCTTTTCCATTCCAGATCCGAATGCACTTGTAGTCAAAATCAATGTCCTGAACTCGTAGTTGAACGGCTTCCATTACACGTAGGCCGCTACCATACATTAAACCTGAAATTAAATAATATCGTTTACTTAAAAACGACATGAGGCGTTTAACCTCATCGGGGGTCATAACAATTGGCAACTTAGATTGGCGCTTGCTTCTGACAAACGTTAAATTAGGACACAAATCCTGTTTAATTATTTGCTTATACAGAAAAGATAATGCATTTAACGCTGTCGCTTGTGTTTTAGGCGACACATTGCGTTTAAGTACAAGGTAGTCGAGATATTCGACAACCTCGTTATCGCCCATTGAAGCTGGGTGGCGCTTATCATGAAAATGAATATAGGAAGAAATCCACTTAAGATATATATCAACGGTTCTGAGCGAATATTGCTTAGTCAGCATAAACTCTGCGATGTGGTTTAAAAATGGTGAACGAGTTCTCATTGAGCTAGTCCTAACTGGGCTGTATTTATATACAGTATTATTGTGTTTCTCCTATAGTCAAGAAAACGACTCACTGGGTCGTTTTTATCCTTATTCATAGTTTCTGTAATGATTAAAAATATATCTGTAGCAACAAGTTAGTTATTGTGATAAAGCTGGTACAATGAGAATAATGACCCATGGCTCGGTAGAAAAACGACCCATTGGGTCGATATTAAATTGTTAGCAGTTTTTCGTATAGAGGTGCCGATTGGATAAGTTAATTATAAGTCTAATACTTGCTATTATCAGCGGTATATTCTTTCTCGCATATAATAACCCTAAAGGTTATGAATATCTTATGGAAAAGTGTGCAGAACTTTTTTCTCAAATGTGTTTAATTGTCATTTGTTTTGTTGCTGGTGTGCATTTCACCTATTGGCAATTAGAGATTCCTTTTAAAGAACAATCATTCTACTCTTATGTAATTCCAAATTATGCTTATATTTGGGGTTCAGTAATTTTATCTTTTATTACTTATGTTTCATTAAGCGCCATTGGAAGACTTTTACAATCATTAAAGGAAAAAGGTGGTGATTAAACTGCTAACAAGCAATTAAACAGGGATAAAAAACTTGCGGGCTATTCGCTTCGCTCAATTTTAGCCCACAATTTTTTACCCGTTAATCGGGCGTTAGGGTTTACGGAGAATTTGGTGAAAATTCGAGAAAGGTTTTCTTGTTCATATATGTCTAATGCTAAATGGAGAAAGCTTTTTAGCGTTGTTAATGAAAACAACGTGCAATTCACTCATTGTCAGTGGAAGCTTGTAAACGAAACTGACCCTAAGCTAGGGCACTTACCAGATTTTGACTCACTTGGTGAATATTATGTTGGTGATTGTGGTGCTTTGAATGGCCCTTTCGACTTCGAGTTAATCGAATGGTTATTTATTCCAGCATCACTAGGTTATAAACCATATGAAGGCTCTCCAACCATTTACAAGACTCAAAGTGTTCAACATCTGATCGAGCAGTTAAATGTTTTGGGAGAGTTTGAGTTCACAAGTGATGACGAAGGTTTAAAAATCTTTGGGTATAAACCCTAACAAACGCTTTAACCAAGGGACGCAAAACAGCAGGCTTGCGCTCCTTCGTCGCTGATTTTAGCCTGCTATTTTGCGCCGGTTAAGCGAGGCGTTAGGTAACTAAATGAAAACTGAGCTTGATATACACAATTATCAAAAATGGTTTCTCGAAAACTTTCAGTATAGGGACAGACTATTAACTCTTACTGTTGAAGAAATGCTCCCTAAAGAAGAGCAGTTACGAGAGCCGCAACGTTATTTAGTTATATTCACTTTTACTGTAATGTTTCAAGTTTATGATGAATGTGATCACAGGAATGACTTCCATGCTGATCGGCAAGAAGGTGTTCTAGCTAAGTACAATGCGTCACGCTTATTGGAGCACGCTAAGTCAGATACAATTGTTTTTGATACTGCAGTTGGAACACTTGAACATTGGTCGTTAATGACAACCAACGAATTCGTGCATGTTATAACTAATCAACCACCTAAAGTGATAAACGTTACCTAACAAACGCTTTAACCAAAGGACGCAAAACAGCAGGCTTGCGCTCCTTCGTCGCTAATTTTAGCCTGCTATTTTCCGCCTGTTAAGGCGGGCGTTTATATTCCCTGTGAGATATGAGTAAACTCGAAACTAAACTACACGAATTCAAATGTAAAAAAGAGCATGAAGTCTTTATATCGAGATTAGATTCTGGACTTCAACGATTGTTTTCTTCCGTTGAGATTACTTTTAACCAAGCAGCAATTAAAAACTTGGCCATGTCTAAGTGGATAGATGGAAAGTGTATCTCTAGTAGAGCTGATGCTGAAAAATGGGAAAGGTATGAATTCGAAGATTTTGAGTTAGCGATAGAGTCGATAATCAAGCTATCACTCAGGAGCGAAATAGTTGGATGGCTTAGCTTTGATTTCAAAGGGACTCACTATCAATTGAGTTCAGAAGAACTACAAACGAACCTAATAGAAATCGCAAAGCTATTGCGATGTGAGAATGGTGGGTACAGGGATTTATCTTGGGTCGGAGAAACTGAAGACTTCGGTATAATCTTCGAGTATAACGAGCGCCAATCTCCACAATTTGAAATATGCGTATGGGGAATATAACAAGTTAATTATTAAGGACATTTTTACACTGTCGCTTCGCTCCAAAACGTGCGAAAATGCCTAATATTAAGGCGTTAGTTGTTTTGAAAGTCTGGAGTAATTTGAAAGTATGGATGCCAATCAAATAGAGGCTTTAGCGAATCGATGACACCCACTACTATTTGCATTAACGCTAGACAAACTTAGGTTAAAAAGTATCAAAATACTTAAATCACTGGGTACAGAAACGCTCACCTATAGGCCAATTTTGAGCGCCCAAGCGTATTCCTAAACAAAAACGGGGTTATCGCGCACGACAAAGCGCTGTAAATACAACAGTTATAGATTTTCGAGTTGATAGTGTTCGCTTTACTAAGCCAACAAGCGCTCGCAGTTTGTTAGGTTCGTCCGTCGTCGTTTTTGCAGTGTTTCGCAGTAAGCGGTTATTGTCCGCTCTCGACCAACTGCACCGTGAAATACCCGTGAAAACTGCGTAGTGAGTTTTATCCAGTTCTCAGGCTCTATATTGAAGCATGAAGTCTTTATATCGAGATTAGATTCTGGACTTCAACGATTGTTTTCTTCCGTTGAGATTACTTTTAACCAAGCAGCAATTAAAAACTTGGCCATGTCTAAGTGGATAGATGGAAAGTGTATCTCTAGTAGAGCTGATGCTGAAAAATGGGAAAGGTATGAATTCGAAGATTTTGAGTTAGCGATAGAGTCGATAATCAAGCTATCACTCAGGAGCGAAATAGTTGGATGGCTTAGCTTTGATTTCAAAGGGACTCACTATCAATTGAGTTCAGAAGAACTACAAACGAACCTAATAGAAATCGCAAAGCTATTGCGATGTGAGAATGGTGGGTACAGGGATTTATCTTGGGTCGGAGAAACTGAAGACTTCGGTATAATCTTCGAGTATAACGAGCGCCAATCTCCACAATTTGAAATATGCGTATGGGGAATATAACAAGTTAATTATTAAGGACATTTTTACACTGTCGCTTCGCTCCAAAACGTGCGAAAATGCCTAATATTAAGGCGTTAGTTGTTTTGAAAGTCTGGAGTAATTTGAAAGTATGGATGCCAATCAAATAGAGGCTTTAGCGAATCGATGACACCCACTACTATTTGCATTAACGCTAGACAAACTTAGGTTAAAAAGTATCAAAATACTGAGTGCGAATCGATGACACCCAATACTATTTGCATCAACGCTGGACAAACTTAGGTTAAAAAGTATCAAAATACTTAAATCACTGGGTACAGAAACGCTCACCTATAGGCCAATTTTGAGCGCCCAAGCGTATTCCTAAACAAAAACGGGGTTATCGCGCACGACAAAGCGCTGTAAATACAACAGTTATAGATTTTCGAGTTGATAGTGTTCGCTTTACTAAGCCAACAAGCGCTCGCAGTTTGTTAGGTTCGTCCGTCGTCGTTTTTGCAGTGTTTCGCAGTAAGCGGTTATTGTCCGCTCTCGACCAACTGCACCGTGAAATACCCGTGAAAACTGCGTAGTGAGTTTTATCCAGTTCTCAGGCTCTATATTGAGTCGAGTAAGAATAGGTTGTGCTTCATTGATATACCCGCGTTTATCGGCTCGAATACACTGGCCTGTAAGTTCAACTAATTCAATATAGGATTTGAGTTCAAAAGGTAAGCCTTTTGGCACATGTTTTCGTGGGCTGCCAGCAAAGCGTAGTAGGCTTTTTGGTTGTTTGCCCTGTTTAGCGTAGTCGATGCGTTTTTTGATGCTGGTGTAGTCTGAGGTTTCAGGCGTTGCGGCAATTTTGGCTCTAATTGGGTTTAGGTCTACGTAAGCGAGGCACGCAGCCAGTGCTGCCTCGTCTAGTAATGCTTGGGACTTAAACCGTCCTTCCCAAAACCGACCTGTACAATTATCTTCTTTATTTGCTCGACGGGCGATGTCTTCGTTAAGCACACGCATAAACCAGCTAATATCTGCGAGTCTCTCCCTGTACTTGGCGACATGCTCATCAAGTATCAACTGCTCCGACTCATTGAGAGGCTCATCTTTAATAAACTTTTGGCTTATCCAATTACCTTTAAACAACTTGTGCCACCGTATCACAATCGCTTTATCCGATAGGCGCTTAGCCTTTTTATCATCAACATATAAAACAATGTGGGTGTGATTACTCATCACAGCATAAGCACAGACATCAATACAAAACACGGAGCCCAACATCAATAACTTTTCTTCAACCCAATCCCGGCGATGTTCGTATGATTTTCCGGTGAATTTATCTTCACCACACAGAAAGGCACGCCTTACGCAACGGGAGATACAGTGGTAGTATTTGGTGTCGGTTAAGCTGATTTGGTTTTTACGGGCAGTAGCCATCCTTTGTTTTCCTCAATCCTTTGAGTGCAGAATTAGAGCTTAGGCGGTATCTTAGGAAGGTGCAAATTAGTGGTGGTGTCAGCAATTTACCATCAATTTACCCAAATTAGTGGTGGGTGTCAGCAATTTACCCATCGCAATTTATCAACAACAAACCAGCTTAAAAAACGCCCTAAAATAACAACCCACACCCAACTAAACGATTGAATCAAAATAGGAACTCAGTTATCGTTTGTTGATTACAAAAACAAATTTGAAACGAGTTACTCTACAGGCTCGTTATGTTTCTTGAACAAGGAGTCCACAATATGTCAATGATAGCGTCATTAAAAAGCGTGAGTGAAGAACGGCTTAATGAGATATTGGCAGAACCGTCTAAGCTAGTATCGTATTTATTTGAAGACGACAGTGGCAAAATGTGTGATGTCGATAAAGCGTGGCATGCAATTCATTTCTTACTGAATAAAAGCGTTTGGGAAACTACTTCTCTAGGTGGTTCTGTATTTTTAGGAGGAATACCTATTTCTGATGAAGATGTTGGTTATGGTCCTGCTAGATATTTCTCGACTGAACAAACTAAAGAAATTTCGTCTGAATTATCGAAAATATCTGACAATCAATTGTTAGAGAATTTTCTTAATCTGGTTGATGAATCTGAAATTTATCCAGGCTTTGAAGATAGAGAGGAAGATAGAAGGTACATCACTCAGAACTTTATTCATTTAAAAGAGTACTTAGCAGAGCTTGCAAAAGCTGATAGCTGTCTAATTAGCTATATGTGCTAAAAACATAACAAGTGCCTAAACCAAAGAACGCAAAACAGCAGACTTGCGCTCCTTCGTCGCTAATTTTAGCCTGCTATTTCGCAAGCGTTAGCCGCTTTTCATGCTTCAATGTTTGCAGGTAGCAAATGAAATTAGATTTAAGAAAATCCCCCTTACAGATTTTTAGCCGTCAATTAGTAAGGTTGAAATACATACAGCACATTCAAAATGATATAGACAAAGAGAAAACTCGCAGACTTAGCAATAAAATAGACTATTTAAATCAGGCATACATTTTTCACTTGGTCGCATACTGGCAGGTTTTTATTGAGTCCTTAGTGAATCGAAAATTGGATGATATCGCATCAGAAAGTCAGCTGCATGCTTTAGATGATGTTTTAAAGTCACATATCGAAAGTCAACTAAAAATGTTTAATACACCTAATACTGAGAATATAGATCAGCTTTTTGAAGCTACACTCGGTTTAAAAAAATAACTAGTTGTTGGAACACCGATGAGTTTAGTAAAAAAGAAGCGCATGATCGCCTTAAACGTATTTTTGAGTTCAAGGCATCAAATTGCCCATACTGGAAGTACTTCTAAGAATCTGACTTATGAGTCAAATTTCGAAGATATGAATTTTCTCTATGGGCTTGCAACTTTGCTACAAGGAGCAGTCGATGAGCATATTGTTTAGTATAAACGGCTAACAAGTGCCTAAACCAAAGGACACAAAACTGCTGGCTTATGCTCCTTCGCCGCTAAGTTTAGCCAGCTATTTTCTGCCGTTTATGGCAAGCGTTAGCTTTCATCGAGCATCTATCAAGGATTCAGGTAATAAATGTTTATAAAAATAGTTAAGACGTTTTTGATCGCACTGTCTTGCATAATCATACTAGGAGTTGTTAACGCTTATGTGTTCGTTCCTGACCTACAGCGACATGGCGAGATCGTGGCCTATCGAGGAGGCGGAAGCGCGGTTAATTATGAAAAACTAAAGAAAACTGGCTGTACCGCCCTTTCAATAAAAGCATCAAGCATCAATGCTGTTGAGAACACACTAGAAGCTGTAGCTTCTTCCGTTGCAGCCGGAGCGAACGTAATTCATCTAAATGTTCACAGAACTCGTGATGATCAACTGGTTGTTTTTCATGACTGGACGTTAGATTGTGCTACAAACGGGTCTGGGCCGGTACATAAAGCATCATTTGAGCAGTTGAAAAGTATTGATGCAGGATATGGATATACGTTTGATGATGGTGCGACTTTCCCATTTAGAGGAAAAGGTTTTGGGATTTCTAAGTTAGAGGCGTTTTATAAACGGTATCCAAAGCATGAGTTTTGGTTAAACCTAAAGGATAACGACATACGTTCATTCGAAACTCTATATGAGTATCTATCTGGAAAAAAATCTAGCCATATTGTTATTACCTCTTCAAAAGGTATGGAGTGGTTTCGAAACAAGGATTCATCTTTACGGTTAGCAAGTGTTGGTAGTGTAAAGAGTTGCGGAATAAATTATCTTTTAGTTGGATGGGCGGGGTTAGTTCCTGACTCCTGTAGGAACACCATTCTTTTTATACCACCCTCGATGACAAAGTATTTTTGGGGCTACCCTGAACGCCTTGCATCAAGATTACAGAGCTATGGTTCGGATGTTTATCTATGGTCTCGACATGAATCGATCACCCAATCCTACGATGACGTTGTCGCATCGGGTATTGGAGTTATCACTAGTGATCTTGATTTTATTCGTGCAACACAAGCTAACAAACGCGTCAATCAGGACGCTCGCTAGCTCGCGCTTATTGCGCGGGCGATAGCTGTACAAGGAAAACCTGAGTAGTGGAAATGTTCGGAGAAATTATCAAGAATATGTATGGGATGTCACTGGCTGAGTTCGCTGTGATGATAGTAGATACTCTTACTTATCTAATATCTCTTTTCATAGTACTTTTCGCATTTGTTAAGCTTGATAAAGTTACAAAAAGTAAGCATGCCAAAGGAGTTAAAATCTCTATTGTTGCTACAATTTTTTCTTCATTTGTAGCTAGTTCAATTGTAGATAGTTCTGAAGAGCTTGGATTAATTGAGGTGTTTGTATTTCTTATACCCTCGATTTTTACGCTATTAGCGGCAGTTTGTTTTTATCGGTTTACTAGAGAAGTGCTAGTAAAGTACAGCTAACAAAGCCGTTAAACCAAGGACACAAAACGTTTTTGTTCAAAAACGAGCTAGAGCGAACGTCTGTTGTTCGCTCATAACTTCAGAGTAGGTGAAATGTTAACCGAATCATCAAGGCTGTAGGGTCAGATATGAGCCACTACACTTTAACAATTAAATTTATGTTCTGATTCGGCCTACTTTTCGAAAGCACGCTTCATAAAGTTAGGTGTTGCTAATGCACCCTTATGAATACCTGTGTTGTAGTACTCAGTATCAAATGTTGCGTTATCAACGTCTTGCTCGCGGAATCCGGCAAACTTTTGATCTTTACGCGCCATCGTTGCTGACCACAGACCGCTTGGGTAGATTGGCTGTGGGAAAGGCAGGGTTTGCAGATCAACAAAGCCTACTTCCAACATTGCATCGCGCATTTCTAATAGCAACGGCATGTGCATCAGTGGTGATTCGCTCTGCTGGATCATGATACCGCCAGTTCGAAGCGCTGCTAAACAGCTCTTATAGAATGCATGGTTGAATAAACCTTCACCAGGGCCAACAGGATCGGTGCCATCAACGATAATAACGTCGATAGACTCTGCTTCGGCTTCACGCATATATTTGATGCCATCATCAAACATTACAGTTGCGCGAGGATCGTTATTAGACTCACAAAGCTCAGGGAAGTATTTCAAAGACATTTGCGTTACAACTTCGTCGATATCAATCTGAGTTACTTTTTCAACGCCAGGGTGCTTTAATACTTCACGCAATGTGCCACAGTCGCCACCGCCAATGATCACAACATTTTTAGGTGCAGGTTTCGAAACAAGGATTCATCTTTACGGTTAGCAAGTGTTGGTAGTGTAAAGAGTTGCGGAATAAATTATCTTTTAGTTGGATGGGCGGGGTTAGTTCCTGACTCCTGTAGGAACACCATTCTTTTTATACCTCCCTCGATGACAAAGTATTTTTGGGGCTATCCTGAACGCCTAGCATCAAGATTACAGAGCCATGGTTCGGATGTTTATCTATGGTCTCGACATGAATCGATCACCCAATCCTACGATGACGTTGTCGCATCGGGTATTGGAGTTATCACTAGTGATCTTGATTTTATTCGTGCAACACAAGCTAACAAACGCGTCAATCAGGACGCTCGCTAGCTCGCGCTTATTGCGCGGGCGATAGCTGTACAAGGAAAACCTGAGTAGTGGAAATGTTCGGAGAAATTATCAAGAATATGTATGGGATGTCACTGGCTGAGTTCGCTGTGATGATAGTAGATACTCTTACTTATCTAATATCTCTTTTCATAGTACTTTTCGCATTTGTTAAGCTTGATAAAGTTACAAAAAGTAAGCATGCCAAAGGAGTTAAAATCTCTATTGTTGCTACAATTTTTTCTTCATTTGTAGCTAGTTCAATTGTAGATAGTTCTGAAGAGCTTGGATTAATTGAGGTGTTTGTATTTCTTATACCCTCGATTTTTACGCTATTAGCGGCAGTTTGTTTTTATCGGTTTACTAGAGAAGTGCTAGTAAAGTACAGCTAACAAAGCCGTTAAACCAAGGACACAAAACGTTTTTGTTCAAAAACGAGCTAGAGCGAACGTCTGTTGTTCGCTCATAACTTCAGAGTAGGTGAAATGTTAACCGAATCATCAAGGCTGTAGGGTCAGATATGAGCCACTACACTTTAACAATTAAATTTATGTTCTGATTCGGCCTACTTTTCGAAAGCACGCTTCATAAAGTTAGGTGTTGCTAATGCACCCTTATGAATACCTGTGTTGTAGTACTCAGTATCAAATGTTGCGTTATCAACGTCTTGCTCGCGGAATCCGGCAAACTTTTGATCTTTACGCGCCATCGTTGCTGACCACAGACCGCTTGGGTAGATTGGCTGTGGGAAAGGCAGGGTTTGCAGATCAACAAAGCCTACTTCCAACATTGCATCGCGCATTTCTAATAGCAACGGCATGTGCATCAGTGGTGATTCGCTCTGCTGGATCATGATACCGCCAGTTCGAAGCGCTGCTAAACAGCTCTTATAGAATGCATGGTTGAATAAACCTTCACCAGGGCCAACAGGATCGGTGCCATCAACGATAATAACGTCGATAGACTCTGCTTCGGCTTCACGCATATATTTGATGCCATCATCAAACATTACAGTTGCGCGAGGATCGTTATTAGACTCACAAAGCTCAGGGAAGTATTTCAAAGACATTTGCGTTACAACTTCGTCGATATCAATCTGAGTTACTTTTTCAACGCCAGGGTGCTTTAATACTTCACGCAATGTGCCACAGTCGCCACCGCCAATGATCACAACATTTTTAGGTGCAGGGTGCGAGAATAGCGCCGGGTGACTCATCATTTCGTGATAGAAAAAGTTTTCACGCGTGCTCACCATAGTGCAACCGTCAATGATCATCAGGTTACCAAAATCCGTCGTTTCAAACATTTCTACTTTTTGAAATGGTGATTGGATTTCGTCTAATTTTTTGTTGACTCTAAGTGAAAAAGCGCTGCCATCGCGGTCGCTAATTTCTGTAAACCAACGGTTTGCTTCTAAGTTTGCCATGATTGTGTTCACACTTGATAAAAATTAAGGCAATTTTGCCAGTGCTTGCGCCTTTGCTCAATCAATTTTAGTCAACATTTTGTACTTTGCCTCATATTAGTCCTAATCAAGCATGGGCTATTTATCAGGTTTGTAAGCTAATGAAAACGCAACTTTAGGTCGCATTGACTAGCCTCGCGTATTAGAATGAAGCTTTATAAAGAATTAATTGAGAGCAGCAATGACTTGGGGTCTGCAAACAGCACGTTCTATCTATAACGTTACTCACTGGAGTGACGGCTATTTTGATATCAATGAACAGGGCCAGTTAGTGGCGTTTCCTGATGGTGATCGCACTAAGCCACCAATTCTTCTTCCAGAGTTAACTGAGCAATTTAAAGCGCAGGGGCTAACTTTGCCGGTTTTGGTACGTTTTACCGACATTTTAAAACATCGTGTCGATACCTTGACTCAAGCATTTACTGCTGCACGAACTCAACGTGATTACCAAGGCCAGTACACCTGTGTTTACCCAATAAAAGTGAATCAGCAGCGCTCGGTTGTCAGCAAGTTATTAGCGCATCCAAGTGGTCTTGTTGGTCTTGAAGCCGGCTCTAAGCCTGAGCTAATGGCAATTTTGGGTGTGGCACACCAACCTATTACCATTGTCTGTAACGGCTACAAAGACAGTGAGTTCTTGCGCTTAGCTTGCATTGGTCAAGCGATGGGTCATCAAGTAAACATAGTTGTTGAAAAGCTCTCTGAGCTGGATACCTTATTACAGGAAATCGACGACTTAGGCATTGAACCGTCGATTGGTATTCGTATTCGTCTTAATTCAGTTGGTAAGGGCAAGTGGCAAAATACTGGTGGTGAAAAAGGCAAGTTTGGTCTTACTGCCAGCCAAGTGCTGCAAGCGGTTGAGCTACTTAAGTCGCATAATCGTTTGCACTTAATGCAGTTGGTACACTTCCATATCGGCTCGCAAGTTGCCAATATTCGTGATATCCAACGTGCGCTTAAAGAGTGTGCGCGTCACTATGCTGAGCTATACCAACTAGGTGTTCCGCTGCGTATCGTTGATGTTGGCGGTGGCCTCGGAGTGGACTATGAAGGTTCAGGTTCTCGTAGCTCATGCTCTATGAATTATACGGTGGCGGAATACGCGAAAAATGTGGTGCATGCTTTTCATGATATTGCGGAGCTCAATAGCATTCCGCATCCGGATATTATTACTGAATCTGGCCGAGCATTAACTGCCCATCACGCGATGCTGATCACGGATGTGATCGACGTAGAAAAAGCACCAAATCAAGTCGAACCGGTGCAACCACAAGATACCAGCCCACCAGTATTACAAGAGTTATGGCATTCGTTGACACAACTGACCCCTCGCATGGCTTTAGAAACTTATCATGACGCTATGCACTTGTTCAGCGATGCACACGACCAATACGTGCATGGTTTGATCAGCATGCAAGAGTGGGCGCAGCTTGAGCAGCTTTACTTCACGACACTTCATAAAGTGCGTGAGTGCTTAAATGAGAATGCGAGAGCACACCGAGAAGTATTAGACGACCTCAATGAAAAGCTGGCTGATAAACTGTTTGTGAACTTCTCGTTGTTCCAATCACTGCCGGATGTGTGGGGTATTGACCAGCTATTTCCGGTGATGCCTATCGACAAGCTCAATCAGCCGTTGACGCAAAGGGCGATTATTCAGGACATTACCTGTGATTCTGATGGTCAAATCAACAGTTATGTTGAGGGTGCGGGTATTGAGTCAAGTTTACCCATTCCAGAGTATGTGCCGGGAGAGCAATATCACGTTGCGATGTTCTTGGTGGGGGCCTATCAAGAAATATTGGGTGATTTACATAACTTATTTGGTGACACCGACTCAGTACACGTTGAGCTTTGTGATGAGGGTTATAAACTCACTAATGCAATCAAGGGCGACAGTGTTGAAGATGTACTGCGCTTTGTTCATTATGACAAAGCGGTACTATCTGAGAACTATGCACAGCAAGTCGCGGCGTTGTCGTTGCCAGAGTCAATTAAAGCTCAGTATTTACAAGAGTTAAATGCTGGACTTGAAGGTTATACTTACTTCGAAGATTGATTTCTAGATAGTGAAATGGAATAAATTATAGCCGACCAACTGGTCGGCTTAATTGTGTGTGATTTTCAAGGTATGATACAGCTCTGCCGTAAAACACGATGAGGGAATGAATGTCGTTTATTCGTAAAGTGATCAGCATCTTGCTGTACGCCGTTAACACTATATTTTGGTTTATACCGATCTTTATTTGTGGCTTGATTAAGCTACTACCCATCCCACCATTGCAAAAAGCCATGAGCTATATTGCTAAAGCGTGCGCAAGTAACTGGGTCGCGTGTAATTCAGTGAGCCAAAACCTCATTGCGCCGTATACGCTCAATGTGAGCGGATTGGATGAGCTAAAACGCAAAGACTGGTACTTGGTTATTGCCAATCACCAAAGTTGGGTGGATATCTTAGTGTTGCAGCGAGTGCTTCATGGCAAAATCCCGTTTTTGAATTTCTTTTTGAAAAAAGAGCTGCTTTACGTACCCGTGCTAGGTCTTGCTTGGTGGGCGCTCGATTTTCCTTTTATGACGCGAACCAGCAAGTCGCAATTAAAGAAAAACCCTAAATTGCGTGGTAAAGACATAGAAACGACGCGAAAAGCATGCGAAAAGTTTAAAACAATGCCTGTGAGTATTGTAAACTTCGTTGAGGGTACGCGTTACACCGAGTCCAAGCATAGTAAGCAAAAAAGCCCATTCACACACCTGCTTAAACCAAAAGCGGGAGGCATCGCATTTGTGATGCAGGCCATGGGTGAGCAAATCAGCAAAGTGGTGAATGTCACCATCCACTATCCCGGTGGTGTACCAACTTTCGCAGACTTTATCGCTGGTAAAGTGAAGTCAGTAGATGTTCAGGTAGAAGTAATGCCGGTCAGTGCAAACTTGGTCGGCGACTACACGAATGATCCCGAATTTAGAGTGCGTTTCCAATCCGAATTAAACGCCTTGTGGCAAGCTAAAGACGCACAACTTGTGGAGCTTGCCGATAAAAAGTAGTAGAAGGATGTTGTGATGTTAAAACAAATACTACCTAAGTGGTTTCTCGGGCTATCGGCCAGTGTGTGGCTGCTGGTGAATACCTTTGTATGTGGTTTATTGGTGCTATTGTTTGGCATCATAAAATTGCTTGTGCCAGTTAAGTTTATCTCTACAGCACTGCACTTTTTTTACGGTATGTGGTGTAAAGGCAATTACCTTGGTTTGCGCATCGCGTGCGACAAAATCCAAGTGAGCTTGCCAAAAGAATTACACGCTCAAGGGTGGTATTTGTTAATTTCCAATCACCTTAGCTGGCTTGATATCGTTGTGCTTAGTGCCATGGAGGTACTACCTGCACCTAAATTTTTTCTAAAAGATGAATTGAAATACGTGCCTTTTATTGGCACCGGTGCATGGGCAATGGGCATGCCATTTATGAAACGTGCGAGTAAAGCGCAGATCGCCAAAAACCCTAAGCTTAAAGGGATGGATGTAGAGCGTACCAAAGCCAGTTGTCGCAATTTTCGTGATCATCCCACAACGGTAATTAATTTTGTGGAAGGTACTCGTCATACTAAAGCCAAACATGCGCATCAAAATAGCCCGTTCAAGCATCTGCTCAAACCAAAGGCGGGTGGTGTAGCGTTTGCCCTAGAAGTGTTATCTGAGCAACTTGACGGCATGCTCAACGCGACTTTGGCTTATGAGTTAGAAGGTGAGCATATTTGCCGTGCATTTACGCTTGGACGCTTGGACGCAATTGATGTAAAAATAGACTACATCGCGATGGAAAAAGTGCCGCTTGGTAACTATCAAGCCGATAAAGTTTATCGTGTACAGTTTCAATCTTTTATGAATGAAGTTTGGCAACGCAAAGATTGCCAACTCGAAGCGCATTGGCTGCATTCGACTGAGCCAAATGACACGCTCAATGAGGAGCTAAAACAGCTATGAAGTTTGATCACCTTCATGACGTCGTTCAACCGTGGTTAAAAGAGTTACCGCAAGGCACTGTGATCAGTGCTTTATTCACCAATGGTGTCGCGGTTGTTGGATTATTGTTTTTATATTGGGTGATCCGCCGTTTAGTGCTACCCAATGTTGAAAACCTCGCGCGGCATATTTCACCGCGTAAAATTGGTCACCTTGCCCCTCAGTTAAGTAAATTTAGCGGCCGCTTTGCCTTTGTATTGTGTTTACTGGTCTTTTCCGCCTACCACGAGCGTCTATTTGTCGCGCCTGCTTGGGTGTTTATCGTGCTGGAAACACTGGTGTATGTCATGTTGGTGGTGGCATCTGGATTTTTATTTAGTAGTTTAGTCAATTTAGGTAATGGCGTTTATAACCTCTTTCCATTCGCCAAAGAAGTGCCGATCCAAGGGATTATTCAGGTAATTAAGCTACTGATATTTATAGTTTGTTCTATATTGGTGGTCAGTATCTTGGTAGATAAATCACCAACTTATATTCTTTCCGGTTTTGGTGCTATCGCGGCAGTCATTATTTTGGTATTTAAAGATACGATTTTGGGATTGGTTGCGAGTATCCAAATAGCAGCCAATCGACTGGTAACCACTGGCGACTGGATCCAAGTTGACGCATTTGGTGCAGATGGCGAGGTGATTGATCTGGGTTTAAATACCGTTAGGGTACGTAACTGGGATAACACCGTCACCACCATACCAACCTATATGCTGATCTCTGATTCATTTAAAAACTGGCGTGCCATGCAAGAGTCAGCAGGACGCCGTATCAAACGCGCTATTCACATTGATTTTACTAGCATTGAGCCGTTGCCTGAGCAAAAGCAAGCGTTGCTAACCGAGCAGTATCCACTGCTGGAAAAGCTTGAAGATGTACCAAGCGATATCACCAACTTAGGCTTATTTAGACGCTATGCAGAGGCCTACTTGAAGCAGCATGATGCCATCAATCAAGATTGTTTATGTATGGTCAGGGAACTTGCCCCCACGCAACATGGTTTGCCTCTAGAGTTTTACTGTTTTAGTCGCGATAAGCGCTGGGTGTTTTATGAGCACCTACAAGCCGATATTCTGGACTACATGCTAAGCGTAATGCCTGCATTTGGGTTACGTCCATACCAAAGTGTGAGTGATTACTTCGGTGCACACCGCGTGAAGGTGCGCGCCGGTAGCAAACCTGACGCAACTTCAGAATAATCAGCCAGGCCACTGAAAGGTGGCCTATACACTTCCAGCGATAACCCCAAACACCATAAAGGCGATAAGCAACTGCCATATCGCGGGCTTTAACCATTTAAGTGCTACAAAGCCTAATATCACCGCGATGATATCGAGCAAGCTATGCACCGCAGAAAGCCAAATTGGTTGATAAAACGCAGCGGCTAAAATCCCCACAACACCGGCATTTAAGGCCGCGCTAATGCTGGCAAACCTTGGCAATGCAATAAGTGATTGCCACTGTTGGTTAAACGCCCACATTAACAGTAGGCCCGGCAAGAAAATAGCGAGCGTTGCAATTGCTGCGCCCAAAATGGGATGGGTATTGTCGACAACGGCGCCTAAAAAGCTTGCGATGGTAAACATCGGCCCTGGAATGGCTTGCGCGGCAGCATAAGCCGTTAAGAAGGTTTCTTGCGCGACTCCCTCTACACTGGTTTGTAGTAGCGGTAGCACGACATGACCGCCGCCAAAAACCAAGGAACCTGCTTGATAAAACTCGGCAAATAGTTGATTTGGTAGCGCGGCAAAGGTTAACGTAAATAGGCCAATAAATAGCGCAAATACAGACCAATTGATTTGGCTTTTTGATTGACTCGGTTTACTTGGCGCATTGCTGAATGAGTAAAAGTAACCCGCGACGACAAGCACCATAAGTACACCCAATTGCGCGCTTAAATTCGGCAGCATCAACAGCGTGAATGTGGCGAAGAATGCGACGAATTTGAGTGCTGTGGTTTTACAAAAGCTTTTCGCCATACTCATTACCGCATCGGCAACGATGACAACAGCAAACAATTTCAACCCATCGATGACATTCAACGCAGTGCCCGAAAGCTGCTCAGCGGTTAATGCCAGCATGACCATGAGCAAAAAAGACGGTAGCGTAAACCCTAAGAAGGCGGCGATCCCTCCTAGTATTCCAGCTTTTTCTAAACCAATCGCGAATCCTACTTGGCTAGAACCTGGTCCTGGCAGTATTTGTGACAGACTGATCATACTGGCATAGCGCTCGTTACTCAGCCATTTTAAGTTATCGACAAAGTGTTTTTTAAAGAATCCAAGATGAGCCGCAGGCCCCCCAAAGCTCGTACATCCTAATAACAAAAACTGGTAAAATATTTTCAGAAACATAGTGTACCTTGTGATATTGTTAACCTTATATCTTCACAATTTTATATGACATATTTATGACTTTTGGCGCGAGTGCGCCTCAGTTGGATAAGTATTATGCGAATGACTTTTTTATCGCCGTGTTTACTTTTTTTGTTGGCGAACTTCTCTTGTTTTGCTCAGCAAATTAATGTCGCTGTTGATCACGCGCCACCATATAGCATTATTGAAGACAGTGGTGAAGTGCAAGGTTTAATCTTAGATATATTGGCAACAGTACAGGCTCAAGCTGGTGTTGATTATCAAATAAATGCCGTTCCCTGTCCTTTCTCACGCTGTATGCGGATGATAGCGCAAGGTGAGGTAGACGTCATGGGTGGTTTGATCCGTACGCCTCAACGAGAAAAGTTAATCGACTTTGTCGAACCCGCCTACATGGCGCTGACATCTTCGTTCGTGTTTTACGCTAAGCAAGACAGCGATATTCGGGTGGAGCAATATACGGATCTTTATACCAAGCGGATTGCAGTGATGCGTGGCGGCGTTTTTTACCCTCGCTTTGATGAAGACCGTCAACTCAATAAAGTCCCTGTGTTTAGTGAGCAAGTGGCGTTTGATTTATTGCTTAAAGGACGTGTTGACCTTGTGATCGCAGTTGAAGACACCGCTGAGGTGGCGATGGAAGTGCTTGGTCAGCCCATTGAAAAGTTGAAAAAAGTCTCCTATCACCACGCTCAGCCGATTTATGGCCATATGGCAATGAGCAAACGCTTCAGCGGCACCGAGCTTGCGCAAACCATTCGTTTAACGATGAAGCAATTGGCTGAGAGAAAGCAGCTTGATGCTGTGGTTGCAAAATATAAACTGCCACCAGTTTCTGAGCATATAAGCGACTTAATCCCTGCTCATCCTTAAAAAAACCGGCAAGGCTTCAGCCAGAGTTAATTGTTTATTGCAACAATATAGACAATCAAGTTGAAACGAACTCAGGTGGGAAGATGATTGCAAGAAATATGTTAATTGGTGCAGCCGTTGTGGTTGCTTTGTCTGGATGTGAAATGAATAACACAGGTAAAGGTGCGGCGATTGGTGCTGCAACCGGCGCGGTGTTAGGTAAGGCTACTGGTAACCACAAAGATAAGCGTCTTGCCATTGGTGCTGCGGTTGGTGCAATTGCAGGTGCCGCAATTGGTAACTATATGGACAAGCAGGAAGCCGCTTTTAACCAAGAGCTCGCGGGCACGGGAGTTGAGGTGGTTCGTGAGGGTGACCAAATGCGCTTAGTGTTGCCATCAAACATAACCTTTGCGACAGGTAAGTCAGCTATCAGCCCAGGCTTTTACAATACGCTTCAAGGCATCGCGCGTGTGATGCAGCAGTACGATAAGACATTCTTAACGATTGTCGGGCATACAGACTCTACTGGTTCAGCGAGCTTCAATCAGACTTTGTCTGAACAGCGCGCGAATAGCGTAAAGCAGTATTTATTATCGCAGCAGGTACTTCCTGCGCGTTTGTACGCAGAGGGCATGGGTGAGTCTCAGCCAATCGCGAGCAATAGCACCGAGCAAGGTAAGGCACAAAATCGCCGAGTAGAAATTAAAATTATTCCAAACCGCGCGTAGGAAAAATCAAGGAGTGCTGCACAGCACTCCTTTTTTATAAAGTGTCACACACCACTTCAGCTTTGCAGGTAATTACGCTGACATTTGTATAACCGATACGTGTTAGTTGCTCTGCGGCAAAAATAGCACGGCCACCAGCAGCACAGTGTAAATAAATTGGCCTGTCTGCGTCTTTTTCTAGCTCTGGAAGCTTAAATTCTAGCAGTCCTCTTGGGATATTTACCGCGCCGTTGGCTGCTTTTTGACTATGTTCAGCCGGCTCTCTCACGTCGATAACCAGACCATTGTTTTGTGCAATCTCTGATTTTGCTTGTACCGCGTCAATGCAGCGTTGATTAGGCTTAACTGTCTTTAATACATCTTGGGCAGATATCAGCATATATAGCTCCTTATTGGGTTATCGGTTTCATTATGACTCACCTTTCCTGAATGCCAAGTTTCTTCAATATAACGATCATAGGGCACCAGTTAGTAAAAGCAGACTGCACTAAATTGACACAAATAAACACACTAAACCAAACCCAATGTGGGCTGACAAAATGTGTGAGCAGTAAAGAAATGGCAAACATAACACCAGCGATTAATCTAAATAACCTGAACTTCGGATAATTAATGCCTTTCTAGCAGCCAGTTTTAGCGCTAACTGCGTTGAATTCACTTCCAATAGCTCGCTATTGGTGCGTAAATTCGCCTTGTTTTCCCTAAATCTTGCTGGCTAGACAAGAAGAAAAGCCTTTTTGACTAAAAATAATGAATTAGCCATTTCTTATCCAAACCTCAGGTTAACGAGGATGTAAGGTCATAATGAGTGTCACCTTAAATATTAGATTTTTCTAATATTAGACATTGCTAATGTTTGTGTCTATACTTTAAGCGTATTTATTTTTTGGGAGTCAACATGGAACTGCAGCAAATGGCGCAAAATGCCGAACAGGCAGAAGCCTTGTTAAAGCTTATGGCGAATAAAAATCGCTTGATGATTTTGTGTGCATTGCAAAAGCAAGAGCTCAGTGTTAGCCAGCTTAATGAAATGGTGCCGTTAGCGCAGTCTGCCTTATCACAACATTTAGCCAGCATGAGAAAGGCACAAATCGTGGCGACTAGGCGTGAGGGGGCGACGATTTATTATCATGTTAAAGATAGCCGAGTCGCTGTACTACTCGATAGTTTATATCAGCTGTTCTGCGCCTCAAGTGCAGAGTAACTAGGAACGAATGAGATGCAAAAGTTAGATGGTGTCATTCGGTATGCTCTACAAGGCAGTTTGCCAACGATTATCTTCTTGTGCGCTGTGGTACTTGGATTATTTGCATTGCAAATGACACCAAGAGAGGAAGAACCACAGATAGTGGTGCCTATGCTGGATATTCATGTGTCGGTACCAAATACTGCCTCACCAGAAGTGGCACGATTGGTCACCACTCCACTTGAAAAGTTACTGCTGCAAATTCCAGGCGTTGAACACGTCTATTCTACGACCCAAACCGGTGGTACGGTTGTCACGTTAAGGTTTCATGTGGGTGAAGACAGAGAGAAAGCCATTCTCAACACCTACACTAAGCTGTATGCCAATCAGCATACTATGCCGGGAATTGTCACTCAGTGGCAGATCCGTCCAATAGAAGTCGATGACGTTCCGATTCTTATGCTCGGACTGACAAGTTCAAAGCCGCAACTATATGATGACTACGCGCTAACGCGCTTTGCACAAGAACTAGCTATCCAGTTACAGAGTATCGCAGATACCAGCGAGGTTTCGGTTATTACCGGGCGCACGAGAGCACTTAGGGTGGAGTTGAACTTAGCTGCGCTTGCCGCACATCAAACAACACCTATGGATGTTTTAGGTGCTATCCAAAGTAGTAATCTAGTGACACGGATAATTAATGCCTTTCTAGCAGCCAGTTTTAGCGCTAACTGCGTTGAATTCACTTCCAATAGCTCGCTATTGGTGCGTAAATTCGCCTTGTTTTCCCTAAATCTTGCTGGCTAGACAAGAAGAAAAGCCTTTTTGACTAAAAATAATGAATTAGCCATTTCTTATCCAAACCTCAGGTTAACGAGGATGTAAGGTCATAATGAGTGTCACCTTAAATATTAGATTTTTCTAATATTAGACATTGCTAATGTTTGTGTCTATACTTTAAGCGTATTTATTTTTTGGGAGTCAACATGGAACTGCAGCAAATGGCGCAAAATGCCGAACAGGCAGAAGCCTTGTTAAAGCTTATGGCGAATAAAAATCGCTTGATGATTTTGTGTGCATTGCAAAAGCAAGAGCTCAGTGTTAGCCAGCTTAATGAAATGGTGCCGTTAGCGCAGTCTGCCTTATCACAACATTTAGCCAGCATGAGAAAGGCACAAATCGTGGCGACTAGGCGTGAGGGGGCGACGATTTATTATCATGTTAAAGATAGCCGAGTCGCTGTACTACTCGATAGTTTATATCAGCTGTTCTGCGCCTCAAGTGCAGAGTAACTAGGAACGAATGAGATGCAAAAGTTAGATGGTGTCATTCGGTATGCTCTACAAGGCAGTTTGCCAACGATTATCTTCTTGTGCGCTGTGGTACTTGGATTATTTGCATTGCAAATGACACCAAGAGAGGAAGAACCACAGATAGTGGTGCCTATGCTGGATATTCATGTGTCGGTACCAAATACTGCCTCACCAGAAGTGGCACGATTGGTCACCACTCCACTTGAAAAGTTACTGCTGCAAATTCCAGGCGTTGAACACGTCTATTCTACGACCCAAACCGGTGGTACGGTTGTCACGTTAAGGTTTCATGTGGGTGAAGACAGAGAGAAAGCCATTCTCAACACCTACACTAAGCTGTATGCCAATCAGCATACTATGCCGGGAATTGTCACTCAGTGGCAGATCCGTCCAATAGAAGTCGATGACGTTCCGATTCTTATGCTCGGACTGACAAGTTCAAAGCCGCAACTATATGATGACTACGCGCTAACGCGCTTTGCACAAGAACTAGCTATCCAGTTACAGAGTATCGCAGATACCAGCGAGGTTTCGGTTATTACCGGGCGCACGAGAGCACTTAGGGTGGAGTTGAACTTAGCTGCGCTTGCCGCACATCAAACAACACCTATGGATGTTTTAGGTGCTATCCAAAGTAGTAATCTAGTGACACGAGTGGGACAAGTGACGGCAGGCAGTAACACGATTGCCTTTGAATCTGGTGATGTCCTTCGTAATAAGTCAGCACTTGAAGGTCTCACGGTGAATGTAATCAATGGCCGTGCCATAGTTTTAAAAGAAGTTGCTCGGGTTATTGATGGTCCTAGTGAACCCGATAGCTATCAGTGGTTAGCAAGCAGCGACAGTCAGGCTGATGCACCATTAGTGACGATTGGTGTGGCGAAGCAAAAGGGAAGTAATGCGGTAACGGTTGCAGAGCAAAGTTTAGCGCTTGTAACCCAGCTACAACATGAGATCCTTCCCGCTGAGGTATCGGTAAAAGTACTAAGAAACTATGGTGAGACGGCCAATGACAAAGTCAATAATCTTACCTCTAGCTTGGCCTTTGCGGTATTTACCGTTGTGGTATTTGTCGGTGTATTTTTAGGTTGGCGGCCTGCCGTTGTGGTTGGTCTTGCTGTGCCAATTTGCTATGGCATTACACTTGGGTTGGACTTTGCGTTTGGTTACACCATTAATCGGGTCACCTTGTTTGCGCTTATTTTGTCTCTGGGATTGTTAGTCGATGACCCAATCACTGGGATTGATAATATTAGCCGTTTTATTCATCGCGGCGCGGCGGCTGACACAGATCATAACATTGTCGCTGCTATGGTCGAGATCAAATCTGCGCTTTTGATGTCAACGTTAACTATCATCATGGCGTTTATTCCATTGGCGTTTATTACTGGCATGATGGGCCCATATATGGCACCGATGGCATTTAATGTTCCCATTAGTGTCATTGCCTCGACGTTGGTGGCTTTTTTAGTGACGCCTTGGCTGTCTAAAAAGTTACTCAAAGCGGATTCAAAAACAAGTGAAGTCGCGCCTCAAGACTCGTACTACAGCAAAATCATGCTGCCAATTTTACAAAACCCACGCAAAGCCAAGTGGTTATTATGGGGCGTGTTAGGGTTATTTGTTGCGAGTGTGAGCCTCCCTATTTTTAGAGCCGTACCACTGAAATTGCTGCCGTTTGACAATAAAAGTGAAATCCAAGTACTGATAGATATGCCTGAGGGCACCAGCCTTGAGCAAACGGCCGCAATGACGAGGCAAGTACAGCAAATCGTTTGGTCAGAAGCTGAAGTGACCGACATCGCCGCTTTTGTCGGTAAGCCTTCCAGTATGGATTTTAATGGTATGGTGCGAGGCTATTATCGTCGTAGTGGTACGCATCTTGCCGAACTTAGAGTTTTACTGGTGGATAAGCGTGAACGCGAACATCAATCTCACGCCATCGTCATGCGACTGCGTGAAAAGCTTCAGCCTTTTAACCAAACTTTGACGCAAATAAAAGTGGTGGAAGTGCCACCTGGACCTCCGGTATTAAGTACACTCGTTGCAGAGGTTTATGCAGATCCGTTTGTTGCTCGTGATACGCAAGAGCAAGCAGCCCAGAGGTTAGCGCATCGTTTAAGGCAGGAGCCACATGTGGTTGAGGTTGACACCTCAATGGCTTCGCCAACATGGTTAAAGCGGTTTGTGGTTGATAAACAAAAGGCCGCGTTATCAGGTGTGGCCACAGGGGATATTAATCAATCTCTAGTAGTTGCAAGCCGCGGCATGTCAGCAGGCTTTTTATATACTCAAGGTGAGGTCGCAACGGTGCCCATCGAGTTAGGTGTGAGTTACGCGCAGCGTAATCAGTGGCAAAACGTATTGGCGATGCAAGTTCGTGGTCGTCAGGAGTTGGCTAAAACCACTCAAGAATATGGCTTAGAGCAGGCTGCTAGGCCCCTTGTGGCGATTGGTGAACTTGGCGAATTAACATCTATCCCTACGGCTCCCGTGATCCTTCGAAAAGACCTACAAGAGGTGATTTATGTGTTTGCGGAGCTAAATGGCCGCACGCCAGCTGAGGTGATTGCCGATGTGGTTGCGGATGAAAACCAACAGGTAACGCCGAGCAATTGGACGTCTCGTACCTTTCTACAAAGTGGCGGTGGAGTCATTTGGTCGATGTTAGAAGGAACCCACTATACCTTTAAAGGCGAAGGTGAGTGGCGCATTACCATAGATGTATTTAGGGATATGGGGATCGCATTTGCATTTGCACTGGTGGCGATATTTATCATCCTGCGGATACAAACGGCATCTAGTAGCTTATCACTTATCATTATGTCGGCTATTCCCCTCACCATGATAGGGATTATGCCGGGCTTTTGGTTGCTCAATCAATTTGGTGAGCGTGTGATTGCAGGTGCGCCAGAGCCCGTGTTATTTACAGCGACCGCGATGATAGGGATGATAGCGCTGGCCGGAATTGTGGTGAGAAATTCTCTGATTTTGGTGGAATTTATTAATCAGTCTCGCGCGGCTGGTATGGCACTTATCGACGCATTGATTGCGGCGGGAAGTGTAAGAATGCGACCAGTATTACTTACAGCAGGTACGACGTTATTAGACAACTTGGTGATTATCTTAGATCCCGTTTTTAGTGGCCTCGCCCTTGCTATTATCTTCGGGATCATTGCTTCAACGTTATTTTCACTGTTAGTCGTGCCTATCGTTTATTACTTAGTATTCAAAGAATCATCGACATCTAATCAATCCCTTAATACCTCATCAGTTCAGGAGTCTTCTCATGTCTCGTAATAAAATCTTTATTCCTGTTCTTGCTATTTTTTGCCTATTATTGATGGTCGTATGGCTTGCTGGTGGATTCCAAAATAAGCTAGCTCCGGGTAATAAGTCCGAACTTCCAGCTTATCAAGGAGCACGTTATACCGTTCAAAAGTCGCTGATTGCGATGATTGAACAAGTGCCTGCGAGTGTGGTCGCAAAAGAAAATACGTTAGTGTCCAGTCGGTTATTGGCGGAGCTTAAAACGCTTAACGTCAGAGCCGGTGATAAAGTCACTGCGGGACAGCTGATAGCAACACTCGATGATGCCGAGCTTAAAGCTGAGCTGCAAAGAGTGGCGGCGCAGCAAGCGGCGAATTCAGCCAAGCTAGAGCAAGCAACTAAGCAATTAGTACGCAATAAATCTCTTAATGAAAAAGGGCTTATCGCGATTAACCAAGTGGATGAATGGCAAGCCACTGTGAACGAGTTACAAGCACAAGATAAGGCATTGCAAGAAGCGTATCGCAGTGCTGAAGTCGCGCTGGGTTACACGCAAATCACAGCCCCTATTTCGGGTAAAGTGGTGGCGCGTTTACAAGAGCCGGGCAGCATGGTTAGCCCCGGTGGCGCCATTATATCGCTATTCAATCCATTACAATTACAGATTGAAGCGCCAATTCGCGAGAGCCAAGTTAAGCATATTCAGTTAGGAAGTGAGATTAAGGTGCGCATACCTGCGCTAGATATAAGCCAAACCGCGCGTGTGTCGGAAATGGTGCCAATTGCCGACAGCCAAGCGCGTAGCTTTATTATTAAATTGGATATGCCTTTGCTGAAAAATGTGGTGCCTGGCATGTACGCGCTGGTTGAGCTTGTGCTTGGCGAGCAGGCGGTTATCCAAATTCCAACGAATATGATCAGCAAGTATGGTCAATTGGCGATGGTTGAAGTAATAGAAAGTGGCCTGCTTCACAAACGCTACCTCAGGTTGGGCGAAGAGACTGGTAATAAAACGATTGTTATCAGTGGCCTAAACGAAGGCGATCAGCTAGCTGTGCAGCGATAGTTAGCTGATCTGAACTATTAAATAAACGAAGCGATTTCGGCGAGTGATTTTTTCACTGTTGCGTGCTCTGGAATAGTTGCATCTTCACTGGGATAGCCCGCAATCAATAACATATAAGGACGTTCGTTATCTTTATCTCTACCGCACAACTCGCTTAAAAAGCTCATCGGTTTAGGTGTATGGGTCAGTGTGGCTAGTCCTGCATTATGCAGGGCTTGGATAAGAAACCCAGTAGCTATCCCAACCGATTCATGGACATAGTAGTTGGTATTTTTGTCTTCCGCGTGGATCCCACCTTTTTTCTGACTAAAAATAGCGATAAGCCAAGGTGCATGTTCTAAGTAGGGTTTTTGTGCATTTGTGCCCAAAGGTTTTAACGCATCCAACCACTCATCTCCGGCACGGCCTTGGTAAAACGAGCGCTCGAGGTCCTCGGCTGCAGCTCGGATCTGCTTTTTCTTTTCTGCGCTGCCAATCGCCACGAAATGCCATGGTTGATGATTTGCACCACTGGGGGCTGTGCCCGCTGCTTTGATACAGGTTTCGATGATTTCTTGCGGTACTGGGCGGTCGCTAAAAGCACGGATACTATGACGTCTCTTACTGTTTTCCAAGAATGCTTCCGCGCGACTTAGCATTTCTTCGTGAGGGTATTCAATAAAATCCGTCAGTGGGTGGTTGGCGTGATCTTGCATGTTAGTTTTCCTTGGGTTTTGTAAACTAAGAACGTTTCTTAGTGTTTCAGTGTTTACTTTTATTTGCAATTGATATGTTTATGTTAATTGTCACTAACCTAGGTAAATGTTATAAAAAGGACAATAATAAAAATCCGAAAAGGAAATAAAAATGCTCGAAATATCAGGACTTTCAAAAACCTATGATAATGGTGTTCATGCTTTGAGAGGTGTAAACCTGACTATTCCAAAGGGAATGTTTGGTTTACTTGGACCCAATGGCGCTGGAAAATCATCGTTGATGCGCACGATTGCCACATTACAGTCAGCGGATGCTGGCACCATACAGTTCGATGGTGTGAATGTCTTAAAAGAGCCCAAGGCACTCCGCGCTCGTCTAGGCTATCTGCCGCAAGATTTCGGTGTTTACCAACGTGTTAGTGCGTATGATTTATTGGATCATATGGCAATTTTAAAAGGGTTGAATAATAAAAAAGAGCGTAAAGAAGCCGTTGACGGGTTGCTCGCACAAACGAACTTATATGATCACCGTAAAAATGCGGTCAGCGGATTTTCCGGAGGTATGCGTCAACGTTTTGGTATTGCCCAGGCATTACTTGGCGATCCTGATTTACTTATTGTGGATGAACCGACTGCGGGATTAGACCCAGAAGAACGTAATCGTTTTCACAACCTACTCGTTGGTTTAGGTGAGAGTAAAGTGGTTATCTTATCAACGCATATCGTGGAGGATGTATCTGAGCTATGTCCGAATATGGCCGTGCTGGCGAGCGGACAAATTTTACTTGAAGGTAATCCTATTGCACTCACTGAGCAGCTACAGGGGAAAATCTGGCGTAAGTCGGTCACACTTGCGGAAGCGAAAGAAGTAGAGCAAAACCTACCGGTTATTTCTAAGCGCTTATTCGCGGGTCAGACTTTACTTAACGTATTTGCTGATCAAGCACCTGAAGGGTTTGAAGCGGTACCTGCCGATTTAGAGGACGTTTATTTTTCTACTCTGCATACTCATCGAAATAATCAAGCAGCGTAAGGAGTAGGCAGATGCTATTTAAAATGATGCGTTTTGAGCTGCGGTATTTTGTCCGTCAGCCTTCCTTTTATGTGACTTCTCTGATTCTATTTTTGCTCACCTTTTTTGCCTCAGTTTCGGACTCCGTACAGATTGGTGGTGGCAGTAACGTCAATGTAAACTCGCCCTTTGCCATCTTGCAAACTGTTGCCATCATGACCATTTTTTCCATCTTTTTGGTGGTTAACTTTGTTGGTAGCGCTGTAATAAGAGACGATCAAAGTAAGTTCAGTGAACTTATTTTGAGTAAGCCCTTGCACTTAGCTCAATATCGTTTAGGTCGATTTTTCGGTGCATATCTTGTCACCTTGCTGGTATTTTCAATGTGTTTAGTGGGGATCTGGGTAGGTTCTGGTATCGGCGGGTTAGTCGGTTGGTTGGATACCGAACTGATCGGGCCTAATAAACTCAGCTATTACCTAACGCCACTATTTGTCATCGCGGCCCCTTCACTGTTCTTTATGGCGAGCCTATTTGCGCTGGTGGCGCAAAAATTTAGAACCATGATAGCAATGTACTTGGTTGCTGTGGGTTTGTTTGTGACTTATCTTGTGGCAAATAGTATTTTTTCAGATATCGAATACCGTACTATTGCTGCATATTTAGACATGTTTGGCCTATCAGCTATTTCGGCGCAATCAGAATATTGGACCATTGCAGATCGCAATACGTCAGTCATAAGCCTAGTTGATGAACTGCTCTATAACCGCTTAATTTGGATGTCAGTTGCACTGCTCAGTTTAGGTGCTTTAGCCTTAAATACTTCTCATTATTTACCGCAAAAACAAAAAACCAAGAGCAAAGCCAAAGAAGATGGTAGCCAAGCGTCGGCATTACTGAATCGTTTTGATTTTAAAGCGAGCGTAGGTAGTAGTTGGGTGCACTTTTGTACCAGAACCACTTTTGAAGTAAAGCAAGTGCTTAAAAGCTATCCATTCTTAGTGCTATTAATTTTGGCGGTGGCAACCTTAATACCTGCATTGGTTGGTTCATTTAATTGGTATGGCACAGAAGTATGGCCAGTGACCTTTAGAATGGTAGAGCTTATCCACGGCAGCTTCTGGCAATTATTGGTCATTGTGTTGGTGTACTACAGCGCTGAGCTGGTATGGCATGATCGTGATTCGCGAATGGGAGACATTGTTGACTCTTATCCTGTTGCAAACTGGGTATTTTGGGGCTCTAAATACATAGCCTTAGTTGCGGTGATGACGCTGCTATGTGTATTTGGTAGCTTGATAACCATTAGCTATCAACTATTGTCGGGTGTGACACAGATAGATCTTGCCCAGTATATTGTGCGCTTGGGTTATTTGTATGTGTTAGGTTTTGCTTTCCAAACCACCTTAGCATTTTTGATACAGGTGATGAGTCCGAGCAAATACATGGGTATGGGAATATATGTCGTTTATTTCATTATTTCGATAGTCCTGACCAACTTTGGTTTTGAGCACAACATGTATCACTTAGGCGAAACTTCCCCAGTGCCGTACTCAGATATTAATGGTTATGGTCATTTCCTCAGCGCGGCACATTGGTACAATGTGTACTGGTTTGGTTTTAGCATGATGTTAGCGACACTAAGCTATGCACTTTGGCCTCGTGGTGCGGGGCAAACGCTGAAAGCACGTATTGCACTGATGGGCTATCAGTTAGGTAACGCTGGTAAAGCGTTATTGGCTTGTGGTGCTTTAATCTTCGTGGGTAGTGGTGGCTACATTTACTACAACACGCAAGTGGTCAATGAGTTTATTACACAAGATGAAGCTGAAGATATCGCAGAGCAATATGAGCAACAATTTGCCCAGTATCGAGATGACCCTGTACCAATCACGTTAGATGTACAGCTCAATGCTGAGGTATTTCCAAAGACACGTCGTATTGAAGCGCAGGTAAAGCTGTTGGTTGAAAACCGCTCAGATAAAGAGATTACTCGCTTCTTGGTCAATAAACCTGATCATACATTAGAGTGGCAAGTTGAAATGGCTGGCGCTACGCTTGGTGAAGAGGATAAAATCTTTAAGCATGCTTGGCTTGAGCTCTCACAACCAATGACACCGGGTGAGCAGCGTGAAATTACGATGTCAGTTGTACGGCAAACACTTGGCTTTGTAGATAGAGGCAATGATGAAACCTTGGTGAACAATGGTACTTTCATCGATAACACGACGTTGTTCCCGACATTTGGTTACAGCATCTATAAGCAAATTCAAGACAAAAGTGAGCGCCGCCAGCGCGGCCTTGAACCACTAAAACGTGGTAATAAGATTGAAGAAACACACTATCATCATGAACCATTATTTGCGGAAAATTTCGTCACATTCGCCGCAACGGTGACGACGGATGAATCGCAAGTTGCGATGGTGCCGGGCTATTTGCAATCAAAATACAGCAAAGACGGCCGTACGACCTATGTCTATGAAATGGATGCGCCAATGCTGCACTTCTATAACATCTTGTCAATGGATCTTGAGGTGAAACAGGAAGAGTATAAAGGCATTGCGCTCGAGGTTTACTACCATAAAGATCATGCCTGGAATGTCGACACTATGCTGCAGTCGACTAAAGACTCTATTGATTATTTCACGCGAGAGTTTGGACCTTACCAACATAAGCAAATGCGTATTATTGAGTTTCCTCGTTACCGAGACTTTGCGCAAAGCTTTGCCAATACAGTGCCTTACTCGGAAAATATTGGCTTTTTGACGGACACCCGTAACCCAGACAATATCAATGTACCTTACTATGTGACGTCACATGAGCTGGCGCACCAATGGTGGGCGCATCAGGTGATTGGTGCTAATGTGGAGGGGTCAAATACCCTGTCGGAAATGTTGTCGCAATATTCAGCCATTATGGTGATGAAAGAAAAGTACGGCGAGCATAATCTCCGTAAATTCTTGAAGTATGAACTAGACACCTATTTAAGTGGACGAGGTTCTGATCCGTATGAAGAGCGGGCGTTATCCAGAACAATCGGTCAGCAGTACATTCACTACAATAAAGGTTCTGTCGTGATGTTAGCGCTGCACGATTTACTTGGAGAAACGCGACTCAATAGCGCACTAAGAAGCTTCTTAAATGACTATCGTTTTAGAACTGATATCTATCCAACAACACTCGACTTTTTGACTTACTTAAAAGCGGGGGCTTCAGAGCAAGAACAAGTATTTATCGAAGATCAGTTCAATGCGATTACGTTGTATGAGCTTAAGCTTGCAGGTGTTGAAGTGCAAGAAGCGACGCAAGCGGGAGAACTTCATACAGTGACCTTAACGGTTGAGGCTGCGAAAAAGCATGCAGATGGAGAAGGTAACGAAGAAGAAATTCCGCTTAATCAAGAGATTGATATAGCCTTATTCTCTGCCGATCCGAACAACATTCAAAGTGACGAAACACTGCTATATCTACAAAAACACGCGATCACATCGGGTGAAAATAAGATTGAGCTGAAAGTAACAGAGTTACCGAAATTTGCGGGAGTTGATCCGTTTGTAAAACTGATTGATAAGAAAACCGCCGATAACATCAAGTCACTCTAATCGATATATAGGTAGGAGAGGGCTTTTCGAAAGCCCTCATTCGTTTTTAAAGGAAAGTTATGCCAGATTTATTGCAAGTAACAGGGGTGTCGAAGCAATATGTTTCGGTAAAAGCAGTAGACAATCTAAGTTTTAGCGTTAAACAAGGTGAGATCTTTGCACTACTGGGCCCCAATGGTGCGGGTAAATCATCCCTCGTGAGAATGCTGGTTGGATTTACCTATCCAGATAGCGGCACAATCTCCGTCAATATTGATGGGCAAGCATATCAATCGATCCCTCATCAAAGTTTAGGTTATCTCCCTGAAGATAGAGGGCTGTACGCTGAAAAAACCGTGCAGCAGAATTTGCTCTATTTTGCCAAGCTACGCGCGGTGTTGAGAAAAACGCAGCGCTAGCACAGATAGAGTCTTGGCTAACGCAGTTTGACTTAAGTGACAGAGCGCATGAGCGGTTGAAATCGTTGTCAAAAGGCAATCAGCAAAAAGTACAGTTAATATCGGCAGTATTGCACAAACCCAAGGTTGTATTGCTTGATGAGCCTTTCTCTGGTCTTGACCCCATCAACCAAGAAAAGGTGGTGGTGTTTTTAGAAGCGTTAAAAGCACAAGGCATGACAGTTATTTTAAGCGCACATCAGATGGCGATGGTAGAAAAGCTTGCCGATCGAATGCTGTTAATGAATCACGGGCAAGCCGTGCTTTATGGCACATTAGCCGAAATAAAACAGGACGTTGGTGTTGGCATCGACATCACAGTGAGTTTCAGTGAGGCAACGAACTACGCAGAGCTCAATTTAGGTAACTACAGGGTCGCGTGTACTCAATTAAGTCAGAATAAGATTAAGTTTGAGTTGAGTAACTCCTCAGAGCTTAATTTACTGCTCGCCGATTTGTCTAAATCAACGACTTTGCAAGGAATAGAAACCAAAACGATGGACTTGCATCAACTCTATCTAAAAGCAATCGAATCCCATCAAGGCAAAGTGCAATCTCAGGAGAATATTCATGTCTCATAAGCTGCAACAGATACTGCAAGTGACCAAATGGGAGTTTATGTACTTTTTTAAACTCAAGCAGGAGCTGATCGGTAAAGCAATTATGCTGGCGATAGGCTTGCTTATCTATTTTTGGCAAAGCACTTCGTTTTTTGAACCTGAGCAATATGTTATCGCGACACCATCCGCCATGAACTTAACTCAGCTACCTGAGCCTTTGCTTCTAAAGCGAGTTGATGCTTCAAAAGCTGAGCTTCTGACTCAGTTAGAACAAGAGGAAATTGACGGTATTTTGATACTTCAAGCCCAAGCGGGTGAGGCGTTACAGTTTGAACTGATTACCACGGGTAAAATGTCTTGGCAGAATGAAGTTGAGGTAGCGCTTACGCAGTTTTACAGCAACGAACTCGCACAGAGCTTTAATTTATCTGCCGCTCAGCTCGCTTTGTTACAGCAACCTGTGAGCGTTTCCAATCAATATACCAAGGATGCGGTTAAGGAGGCACACAACCAGTCTTCGATGACAGCATTTGGCGTGATGCTATTGATGCTCATCGGTATTTTTACGTCATTTGGACAGATCTTCGTGTCTATCACCGGAGAAAAGCAGCAGCGTGTTACCGAGCAATTATATTCTTGTATGAATGCGCAAACTTGGATTGACGGCAAAATATTTGGTCAAATGCTCCATTGTCTAAAGGCTATGTTGAGTACGTTATTTTCATTTTTGTTGGCGATGGCTTTTATACAAGTCGTTGTAAAAAACGAAGCCTTGGACTTTACGATGATAGACTTTGCAATGTTGCCTTGGTTTACTCTGTTTGCGATAGTCGGTCTTTATATGGCAACAGCCTTTATGGCAGCAATAGCCGCAGCTATTGACGATCCTAACCATAGTGGCAAGACAGGATTTATGATGATCCCTATATTGCCAATTGTTATCGCGTTTATGATTGTTGATAGTCCTAGCAGCCTTGCCGTGGATATTTTGAGCCTTTTCCCGCTTACCGCATTTGTGGTGATGCCAGTAAAAATGGCATTAATTGAAGTACCCATTTGGCAAGTGTTATGTGCGTTGGTCAGCGCATTACTTGGTTGCTACCTTATCCGTGTTGCCGCAGGACGTTTGTTTAAAGCGGGTATGGTGATGTATGGCAAGGAACCCTCAATTAAGGATATGGTGCGCTGGGTCTGTAAACCGGAATAATACCGTTTATATGATAACTTGCTAGCACAACGCTTTGGTTATGGTACGCTCCATAACCGGAGCTTATGGCCGTACAGAGAGGGTGAAATGTATCAACATATTGATAATGAAAACAATAAAATAAGTCTACCAGCGGGAAAAATCGTTTGTGTTGGTAGAAACTACGTAGCGCATGCCAAAGAGCTAGATAATCCCATTCCAAGCAGTCCGCTGTTGTTTATCAAACCAGCAACGAGCTTAGTACCATTTAATAATGAAATGATGTTGGACGCCGCACTTGGCGAACATCATTATGAGGCCGAGCTTGCACTATTGGTAGGCACCAAAATTGATGCAAAAACCCCTGAGCCTCTCAAGCATATCGCTGGAATTGGGCTGGCACTCGACTTGACATTACGAGACTTACAAAGTGAGCTAAAAGCACAAGGACACCCATGGGAGCGGGCAAAGGCCTATGATAATAGTTGCCCAACGACGCCTTTTGTACCATGTGATGAAAACACCTTTGCTGAGAGTATTGAATATCGTTTTTGGCAAAATGGAGAGCTTAAACAGCATGGTGACTCTAGCTTAATGATTTTTCCAATCACTGAGTTGCTAATGGACATTGCTCGTTACTTTACGCTTCAGCCAGGAGATATTGTCTTAACAGGAACGCCAAAAGGGGTAGGGAGCCTAGCACATGGCGATGAACTTACGCTGCAGCTGAAAAGCCATACTCCTTGGCATGGCAAAGTTGCGATAGATTAGATTCTCGCTTTTATGTGCATCGCTGCGTAGTCTGTTACGACTGCGCAGCAACGAGCTCTGCTTCCGGTTGATTGATTGTGCTCGAGCAGCACAGCATGATAGCAACGAGTGAAATTGCGCCTAATATTATCCAGCTGATAGTCAGGCTGACGTAGCCCAAAAGTAAAGCGGTTAACGCAGAGCCGAGCAAGCCACCAAAGCGAGTGGTCAGTGACATGATAGACTCCACACTGGCTCGCACGTTATCGCTACTCAGTTGATGTTGTAGTTGCAGTTGTGCCGGTTGCGCTAGTCCCATACAAAGATAAAAGCACAGCAGAGCTACAATCAGTAATGGTAGTGACGTAACCCAAGCAAGTAACAACACAAAGACTAATTTGGCGAAATGAGCGAATGCCATGACATACCCTAAGCGTTGACCAAATAGAGAACAGATCGGAGCGCTGATCGCAGCAGCGACGCCATTTAATACAAATCCAGCTGCCATCATTGCTGGGAATATCCACGCAATAGAGTCAACTGGTGCACTACTATAGTGCTCTGCTAGGGCAGGCCAAAACTTCTCTATGCTGCTGGCAACAGGGATTGCAAAAACAATCACCAACAACAGCCTTTGCATACCACTTTGCTTACAAGTCGCCAGCATGGCCTTAGCTTGGCTAATCATTCCTTTCTCAACTACGTCTTGCTGAGGTTTAGTTGACTCTTTCACCACGACAAAAGTACATGCAAATACCACACACAATACCGCTATCGAAATCAGGATTAAGGCTTGATACAAGTGGTTGAGCTGTTGTGTTGGGCTAGCCGAAAACGCCAAAAAGAGGGCGGCAAATAAAGCGGCACTGGCGCCGATAAGATAGCCAATACCATACACTTTACCGAACCCTTTATTCAGTGGTTCGTCTCCTTCAAGCTTTTGATAAGTTTCAACAAACCATGCGTTGAGCGTGCCAGTTAACGATGCCTGACTTAATCCCCAACATGCCATGGCTAAGCTGACGTGCCAAAAGTCTTCACTCAACAATAAAAGTAAGTTGCATACAGCGGCAAACACCAAAGAAGCTAAAAATACTTTGCGGCGACCAATGGCATCTGCCGCAATACCACTTGGTACTTCAAACACCACGATAGTGATAGCCATGACCACCATAGCTAAGGCCACATCTTGCAATGCTAGGCCTAAGTTCAGCATATAAGGCGTAAAAATAGGGAGCACCAGCATACTGGCAAACATAGTTAACCCAAGGTGGATGCCGTATCGTGTAGCAAATTGTGAACGAGTCATGCGCGTTGCTCCACTGTGGTTGCGGCGCTATTCGTTTGCTGCATTAACGCATTAATATGTGACGCGATGATGGATAAGTCTTTAGCGTCAGTCATGATTTCATCGTGTGCACTTTCAAGCGCAATATAGTCTGCATTGGCAAGTAAATTTTCAAAACCATTTCTGTCACTTGCAAACGTCCGCTTATACAGTGAAGGTGTGTCTTCCACTTGATGGATCAACCTCAGTGCCGGAAGTGGAATGGCCTCATCACTGACATGATCGGCGATAAAGAAGCTCACAGGGAAGGTAAACGCCGTCGCGGTTTGAAAGTATTGAGTAAAGTCTAAAAATGCTCGGGCGATAGGTTTAGCGTCATCGTCTTGCGAACGGATATACTCTTCTTCGGCGGCCTGACGCGCTGCTGAAGTAAGTCTTGGTAAGACGGGGTCAATCAAAAAGCAGTGGACAATTTCTCTACCCATTTCGGCCAAGTAACGCGCCACTTCCAGTGACAATGCCGCACCTTCACAAAAGCCGCCCAAGTAAAGTGGGCCAGTTGGCGATACCTCTGTAATACGCTGAGCATAATAGCGCACCATAGTATGCAAGCTGATATGTTTGCCTGTGAACAGTTTGATATTTTCTAATGCGTGAATGCGCAGGTCGGGCGCGAGTTTTTCACACAGAGGTGCAAAGCTATCAGCGGTTGCTGCTGCGGGCATGAGATGAAGCAGAAACTCACTCTGCGGTGCATTGAAAAAACGTGAAGGAGCGAAATGCTCATGGGCAAGCGCAGCGTCAATTGCTTGACTTTCACTCATGGTGGCAAAATCAAGTCGGGTCTGATTATCAATAAATCTTGCCAGTTGCTGCACTGATAGGTGTTCAAGGATAAGTTGTGGCGTTAGCTGCCAATTACGCTTGCTTGCAGCCCCACAAAAGCTTAATAAACTAATGGAGTCGGCACCTTGCTCAGTTACTGCCGTCGCACAACAAAGTGGATTCTGGCCTAAAACATCCTGCCAAATGGTCAGCACTTCCTTCTCTGTGTTGGTTTGTGGCACAACGAGTTGATGCTGCTTTAGCTCAGGTTCTGGCAGCTTAGTTTTGTCGAGCTTGCCGTTGAGCGTTAACGGTAACGCCGAAAGTACATTGAAGCTATGTGGCATCATATAACTAGGAAGCTGCTTGGTAAGCTGAGTTTTACAGTGGCTGAGTACCGCAGCTTGATCGGCCGCGGGTTTGATGACCAAATATGCATGCAGCAAGGTCTGAGCCTGCTGCTTTTTAGCAATAACCGCACAGCTATCTATATCCGCCAGCTGATTAAGGTGATGCTCAATCTCTGCCAACTCAATTCTAAAGCCTCGCACTTTGACTTGTTGATCGCCACGGTTGATATAACACAGTTGCTGTTGTGCATTCCAATACACTAAGTCGCCCGTGCGATAGTACTTTTGCATAGAGCCAAACAGATTTAGGGATACAAACTTTTCGCTGTTGAGTGTTGGGTTATTGAGGTAACGTGCAGCCACGCCATGCCCACAGACCACTAACTCGCCAGGGCAACCAAGTGGCAGTAATTCGTTATTGCGACCGACTACAGCTACCGCGCGCCCTGGGATTGGCTTGCCGATTGCTATCTCAGACTGCTGTTTAGACATCGTTTGCACTGTGGTAAATGTGGTGCACTCAGTCGGACCATAACCATTGATAAAGTGTTTTGGACAAGATGTGGACGCCAGCAATTTATTTACTATCGACTCTGTTAATGCTTCACCACCCACGAGTAAATGAGTCAGAGAAGCGAAAATATGCTCGTCTTGCAGCAACAAAGTGTCGAACAGTGAGCGGGTTAGAAACATCGAAGTGATATTCAACGTCTGCAATGTTGCACGGAGCTGCGCTGCAGAATTAAGGCTGTCCTGATAGCCTAAGTGCACCTCAGCACCGTTGAGTAATGCGCTCCATATCTCAAATAGAGTGGCATCAAAAGCTGGGTTTGCGAGTTGAATAAAGCTATCTTGGGGCTGATGCTGGTAACTATGATTATCGAGTGCCAAAGAGCTAATAGCGGCATGAGAGAGCAATGTGCCTTTAGGATTTCCTGTCGTACCTGAGGTATAAATAATCGTCGCGACTTCGCTAGGTGCGATGCACATAGGCTCAAAACCCGCCGTGATATCAGTATCTGCCAGACTTGTATCACAGAAAACTTCAGCGATATTGGTGTGGTTGAGTGTTGCCAATGTTTGGCTATGTTCATGCAAGGAGACTATTACGTCAGCATTACTATCACTCAGTTGATATTGATGACGCGCCACTGGGTCTTTGAGCGATAGCGTTGTGTATGCCGCGCCGATTTTTAGTGCCGCCAACATGGCAATCACAAATTCAATGTCGTTTCGCATGTAGAGTGCAACGACTTTGGGTTCAGGGCAGACTGCCAAGATTGCATTGGCAAGTTGCTTGGCTTGGTTATCAAGCTCTTGGTAGCTCAAGGTTTGATGGCGATTACTGATAGCGGCTTTATCTGGATGGCGCGCTACTACTTCAGCAAACCGGTCGGTGATACTTGCCACGCTCGGATAAGCGTGTTGCATTCCACTTAATTGATATTGTTTTTGCTGCGCCGTGTTACTCAATAAAGGTAGGCTATAAAGAGGCTGTTGGGCGTTTTCAACTGTTAGATAAGCCTGTAAAACCGTTTGATATAACTCGAGGATCTGCTGCGCGTATGAGCTGGAAAAAAGTGCCGTGGCATAAGTTAACCCTAACTCTGTGGTCTTCCCTGCACTCAAGTGTAATGTTAAATCAAACTTCGCTTGGCATTGCTGGGTTAGATCAAGGTCAACGCTTTGCCATAAGGTATGATGTTGCTCAGGGGCAAACTGACTACTGCTAAACAACGTTTGAAATATCGGGTGCATGCTAGTGTCGAGCGGCACGTCTAAGCTATTCTTAATGGCCTCAAACGGTAAGGCCTGATGTTGCTTGGCTTGATTAACGACTTGATTAACTTGAGTGAACCAGCGCTCAAGTAACATCGTCATATCGATATCCGCTTTAATCGGCAATGAGTTAACAAAATATCCAAGTATGTTTTGCTGCAGTGCCGTTGGACGGTTCTCGCTTGGAATACCAACAACAAATTGACGTTGATGACTGAGTAGCGCAAGGGTGTGATACCAAGCCGCAAGCCCAAGTGTATTAATACTAATGCGGTGCGTTTTCGCTGTTTGTTGTAACTTTAGCGTCGTACTTTCATCTAGCACAATGCTCTGTATCGCGCCGCGATGATCAAAGGTGGCTGGGCGCGACTGAGTTTGCGCAAGTTTTAATGGTTCGTAATCAGCCAACTGAGTTTGCCAGTAACGTTGACTTGTTGCTTGTCGTTCACGCTGGCCGGGTGTTGCCATGTAATAAGCATAATCACTAAATTGTAGACTCAGAGGTCGATTCTCTCCCTCATAGAGTGACGTCAATTCCTGTAAAAACAATCCCAAAGACCATCCGTCAAAGGCAATATGATGCCAGACAAAAAACACATGTTGCTGCTCCTTTGAGGTGATGACATAGGCACGAAATGGTCGAGAATGCTGTAAGCTAAACGGCTCGTTAAAGAAATGCTCGCACTGCTCAAACAAGTTTAGATTACCAAGCTCATGATGCGTCACGACAAACGCCTCATTGGCAGGCTGTTGTATCGTCTTTCCTTGGTGATCATAGGCCACAACCATATCTAGCGCACTGTGGCGGATCACCAGCTGTTCTATTGCTGCTGTGAGTTTTTCAATATCGCAGTGCTTGGCGATTTTGAGTAGGCATGGAATATGATAAGTACTTGCCGCGTTGCTCACTTCTTGCGTAAACAGTAGTTGTTGCTGCCCAAGCGTAAGCGGAGCGCATCGGGTTTCCAATGGCAAGATAGACAGTTCATCAAAACGAGCTTTGCTATCTATGCCTTGCCTTGTGAGGTAGCGTAACAATTGTGGCTTATTCTGTTTTAACTGCTCAACAATTGCTTGGCCTTGTAAATTCACGTTGCTAGCAATTTTTAATTTATCCTCTTGCTGCCAAACGCTTATCCCACTTTGTTTTAGTTCATAAATAAATGATTCGATCATGCGTTATAACTCCATTTCAAATTCGCAGTCTTCGCTACTGGCGAGCGCGTTTAGCTGTTGTTCTACTTGCGTGGCAAATGCGTCAAGTTGTGGGTAAGTCAGTAAGGTCGCAACGGCAATTTCGTTGCCGAGCGCTTGACTACACAGAGCGGTAACTTGTGCTGCCTGTATGGATGAGCCACCCAAAGCAAAAAAGTCGTGTTGTAGGCCAATCTCAGAGATTTCAAGTACTTGTTGCCAAGCATTGGCGAGTTGTTGTTGTAGTTCCGTCTCTGGCGCGATATAGGTAATACTATCTTGCAGCGTTGGAATGATGAGCTGTGTGGTATCAAGTTTGCCATTTACTGTCATTGGAAGTGCGTCAATCTGTGATATCGCAGCGAGCTGCATATAGCTTGGGAGCTGTTGATTCAACCATTGGCGAAGGTCGTTTACATCACACTCAGTGTTGGCGTTAAGTACGACATAACCCAACAGCACTTTGCCTGTTTCACTTAAATGTAAGTGTGCAACGGCATGGTCAACATCTGGGTGCGCTTTGAGTTTATACTCGATTTCGCCTGGCTCGACGCGGTGACCATGTAAATCCCACTGTTTGTCAGCTCTGGCAACAAACTCGAATTCACCTTGCTGATTTTTACGCACTAAGTCTCCGCTGCGGTAGAGCTTTTCGTCAGAAAAGTGGTTGTTGTCACAGCGAAGGTGATAGTCAATATAGTGTTTTGCCGTTTGCTTTGGTGACTGCCAATAGCCCAAACCGACGCAATCACCGGCGATGTATAGCTCACCCAGCGCGCCGTCCGGTAAAATCCGCATAAAAGGGTCCAACACGTAGCATCGAGTGTTACGAATAGGCTTACCAATAGTGATAGGTGTATTGGGGTGTACTTCACTAAGTGTTGCGGTGACACTTGTTTCACTTAATCCATATTCATTGAAATGATGCTCTGCCAACTTGTGGCTGACTGGGTCTAAACGAGAACCACCGGCATACAATACGGTTAGGTTAATATCCGCAATCCACTTTGGAAACTGATTGATAAATACCGTAGGAATAAACGCAACATTGACCTGCTTAGCTTTGAGATAGCGGCACAGCTGTTGTGGATCTTTGCGTATTGGCTCTGGAATGATTTCCAGTTTGGCGCCGGCTGCTAGGGCTGGGAATATTTCGCAAATACAGGCATCAAAAACATATTCAGCATATTGACTGGTGACTACCTGAGTATTTCCCTCTAATTTATGGGTGTTGCGCTTCTCGGTGCAGAGGTTAGCAAGGCCTTGGTAAGACAGCATCGCCCCTTTTGGTTCTCCCGTCGTCCCCGAAGTAAAAATGAGGTAAGCCAGTTTGTCTGTCGCATGATTGTTGGCTGAATATGGCAGTAGTTGAGTAGTTTGCTGTAGTGTCTGTACATCAAAGGTCAGTGTTGGCAACGCATTCCAGCTGAGTGGTGTGCGACTAAGGAGCAGTTTTGCCTGCGCTTTTGCCATAATCTCTTGGCGACGAGCAACTGGATGATTGGCTGAGAGTGAGACAAAGGGCATGCCCGCTTTTAGCGCCGCTAGCATTGCTATGGGGGCTTCTATACCTTTATCAAAATAAAGTGCAACTGGCGAGCCTTCGTCATTGGTCGCAACCAACTGTGCTGCTAAGTGATCAGAAAACAAGTCGAGCTCGCGGTAACTCACGGTTTGCTCTGCGAAGCTTAATGCAGTGCGTTCTGGATACGCTGCTACTGTCTTCGCAAATTGCACTAAAAAAGCGTCATTTGGTTGTGATAATCGAGTTTCTGAGATGACTTGCTGTAGATTCTCAGTACTAACTAAAGGACATTGCAGTAAAGGCTTCTCGTTGTACTGACAGAGATTTTCAAGATAACGGCAGAAAAAGTGCACAAATTGTTGGCAGCGGGAAGAGTGATAACGACTGCGAGCAACAATAAGCTGACCAATCAGTTGGTCTGGCATATCTTTAATCACCAAATTCCAGTCAAACTTGGCTGGGTGATATTGGTTTTGCTGGGCGGTGCCGCTGGCGACTTCAAAATGTTGATATTGCGCTGTTGGTAGTGAGAACTGATCAAAGGTAAAAAACACTTGGAACAGTGGCGATACACCCACCTCTCGGATCAACCCAAGTTGCGCGGCAATTGACTCTAATGGCAATTGTTGGTGAGATTTTGCCGCAAGTAACAGCGTTTGGCTTTGTCTTAGGTAGTCAGAAAAACTCTTATTTAAGTCGACACGCAGCGGCATCGGTAAGGTATTAACAAAGTAACCGAGTGTATCTTTAAATGCCGAGTCGCGGTTATCAGTGGGGGAGCCAACGACAATACTTTCACGACTATCCCAAGCACATAATGCGAGCTGAAAAGCACACAGTAGTAAGTTGTACATAGATACCTGATGTGATTTTGCCAGCCCCCTTAACTCAGCAGTTAGTGTTGCTGAGAGGGTAAAGGGGAATGTTTCACCTTGATGATCAAACAAAGCCTGTCTTGGCTCATCGGTTGGCCATGGGGTGACATCAATATCAATCAAGTGTTGCTGCCAAAATGCTGCGGCTTCGTCGTATTGTTGTGTTGATTGCCAATATGCATAGTCGCGAAATTGCAGTGAGGTTGGGGTAAGCGTGTGTCCCGATAGCAGCGTGTTCAGCTCATCCAACAATACTTGTGTAGACCAGCCGTCGAAGGCTATGTGATGAAATACCAGTAACACGCCAAATTCATCATCTTGGTGATACAGTCCGAGCCGCAGCGGCGCATCATTTTCAAGGTCAAATGTCTGAGCGATAAATTCACTATGCGGCGTGTTTATTAGAGTTTCGCATGTTGGCACGCCTTGCTCATCTTTATATGCCCAGCGACCTTGTTGCTGTTGAGTATAGCGGGTGCGCAAAATAGCATGACGCTCAACCAGTTGATAGATTGCGTGTCGTAAGGCTTGCTGTTGTAGCTCACTTGGGCATTTAAGCTGTAAGGGGATATGAAAAGCGCCAGATTGTGTTGCTAATTGCTCGCTGGTGAGCATCGCTTGCTGCTGCGCGGGCACGATGATTTCATCAAGTGATTGCGATGTTGATGCGATCGGTAAAGGCTTGCAGGCGTTGCTAACTTGCTGTGATACCAGTTGCGCTATCGTTTTGCTTTGCAAAAACTGACTCAAACTAATGTTAACGTTACAGCTAGTGTGCATTTTAGCGACCAATGCCATTGCACTTAGAGAATGGCCGCCCAAGGCAAAAAAGTCATCATCAATACCTACGAGCTCAACCTCAAGCTGCGTCTGCCATAGAGCACAAAGCTGCTGCTCTAATGGCGTGCGTGGTGCTCGGTATGGTGTCTGTGATACTAGTGCGAGGCTTGGTAAGCTGCGGCTGTCCACTTTACCAGAGGCGAGCACAGGCAATTGTTCGAGCCAACACGTGGCACTTGGCAGCATATAATCTGGTAATTGTGGTTGTAGCCACTTCACAATCTCGGTGTGAGAGAGGGTTTGCTCACCAGTGAAATAAGCAATGAGATGGTTGTTTTGCTGTACTTTGACGCAAGCTTGGTTGATTTGCGGGTGCAGGTTAAGTAAGTGTTCTATTTCTTGTAGCTCGATGCGATAGCCACGAATTTTTACCTGCTCATCGGCACGTCCTAAAAATTGGATCTCGCCGTTTGCCAGATACCGCGCCTGATCGCCCGTGCGATACATACGTGTTCCGTGCCAGTTAATAAAGCGCGATGCCGTCTGCTCTGCAAGGTTAACATAGCCTCGTGCGACACTCGCGCCACCAATCAGGATCTCTCCTTGACAAAAGGGTGGCAGCGCCTTGAGGTTGGCATCAACGATCTGAATATCAACATGAGCCAGCGGTGCGCCAATATTATTGAAATAGCGTGATTGTAGCGGCTGGTGGTTTGCTGTTGCGGTTACCGTGGTTTCGGTCGGACCATATTCAATATGAAGAAGAGGCGTCCATGCCTCCATGAGATTGCGGTCACAAGGCTCGCCACCGGTGATCACACGCTGTAGTGCATGATGCTGGGGCGGCGTGCCGATGGCACTTAAAAATGCCGGAACTGTAACTAAGTGACTGACCCGTTGGTTAACGAGCGTATCGCTTATCATAGCTGGCGACTTTGCACTTGCCTCATTTATGATCACCCAGCACGCACCGTTGAGCAGCGTTAAAAAGAGTGGCTCTACGGACGCGTCGAAAAAGTATGGAGCCAGACTCAGTGTTTTTTCACTTGAGTTAAAATCGTAAGCCGCAGTTGCGCTTTGAACCAAAGCCTGAACTTGCCGCTGTTCTACCATAACGCCTTTTGGTTTGCCGGTACTTCCAGAAGTATAAATAATATATGCAAGTGATGAATGGCACGGTGAGTGTGCTTGAGCTGAATTGAAAACAGGAGCTGGTTGTTGTGCTAACTCGTCAATGTTTTGCACATTTGTGATTGCGCTAAAACACATAGCCGTATTCAAGGTTGCTTGATGACAAAGTAGCAGGTTGGCACCACTGTCTTGCAACATAAACTCACTACGTGCTTGGCCTTGCTCTGGATTGAGCGGTAGATATCCAGCACCCGCTCCAAGTGTTGCTAATATGGCGACTATCATCTCTGGACTGCGCTCAAACATCAGCGCGACCACAGGGCTTTGCTCGTGGGTTAACTGTGCTTGGAGTTGCACAATCAGGTGCTGAACACGCGCAGCGAGTGTTTGGTAAGTAATAACCTCATCGTTGCTTTGTAATGCTGGTGCATCTGGAGCTGCTGAGGCGCAGGCTAAAAATTGTTGATATAGCGATAGGGTTGGAGTTTGCTTAAGGGTGGTCGCTGGTGGTGTTGTACCAGTGTGAGAAGTTGATAATTGCTCAAGAGCGACGTCGCTGTGCTCTACCTGCTGTACCAATAATTGCTGATAGGTGTGGGCAAATTGCTGTGCAAATGCATCATCAAACTTATTGGGATCAAGACTTATCTGTCCTTGCAAATTTGTATTGCTATCATCAAATGCCAGACGGAAATCACATTTAATCGGGTTATATAAAGACTCGTTGGTAAAAGCATCAACTGCTGAAAATGGTAACGCAAACTCGTCCATCAGCTCGCTGGCAAATCTCTGTACACTAAACATCAGGCTTGGCTGAGGTGAGTGTTTGCCCTCACTCAAACAGGCAACTTGTTGATCATAAGGATAACTTTGGTATTGTTTTGCGGCGCGCACGGTCTCATGAACTTGCTGCACGAGGCTGGCAAAATTTTGGCGATAATCTAGCTTCACTCTAAGCACTAAGGTGTTGACAAAAAAGCCAATCATTTCTTGCGTTTGCGGGTGATCTCGATTATCCGATGGCGCACCAATCACGATGTCTGTTTCACCGCTATGCAGTGCCAAAATATAACAGTAATGGGCAAGCAACACGCTGTACACTGTGGTATTTAATGATTTTGCTAGGGCACGCAATGCCTGACTTTGCTGTGGTGAAAATGCAAAATAGTGCGTGAGCGATTCGGTTTCGTGTGTTTGTGTAGCGAACAGCGGTGCAATTTGTGTGGCATGAGCGCCTGCAAGTTGCGTTTGCCAATAACTGTGTGCAGCGCTTTGTTCTTGCTTTTGTTGCCACTTGGCAAAGTCAAAATAACTTAATGGCTTAATGCTTTCTCCTTGTAGCAAGCTAACCAGATCGCGCAACATGACTCGCATTGACCAAGCATCAAAGACGATATGATGCCAAAGGAAAAGCATAAAATGCCTTTGCTCAAGCTCAATAATACAGACTCTAAAGGGAGCTTGAGTATGGAGATCAAACGGCGTGTGAATGTGCTCTCTTACCAGTGTTTGTACATGAGTCAAAGTGATTGCTCGGTGATACTCGACCGCAAGAGGTTGTAAGGTTGCTCGGCAGTTAAAATGCTCAGCATCGGTTTCAATCACACTCGTTAGGATAGGGTGATGGACAAGCAGCTGTGCTAGTGCCGAGATTATGTCTTGTTGCTGCGCTGGATCATTCAGCTCAACCAGCATTGGAATATGATAAGCACAAGACTTTGGTGCACGTTTGTCTACATACAGCAACCTTGCCTGGGCATTGGAAAGCGGCACTGGTTTTAATAATGGCCAACTTAAAAAGGCTGCTTCGGAGCAGATCTGGTGGGCGCTTAGTAGCGCCAATAATTCAGCTTTATGCGCTTTGAGTGCCGTGAGCAAAGTTGGCGCTACGTTACCCTCATATCCCAGTGCCAAGGTATTTTGCTCAGACACCCACACGCGCAACTGCTGCGCGTGAAGGTCGTTTAGTAAAGATGTTAACTCCATGACTGTAGCTCCATCACCTGTGAAGAGGTGGTGGCAGGTGCGTCTTGAGATTGGGTGATATCACTCAACTCTATGGTGTCTAGGTATTGTGCCAGAGCTGCAACCGATGGGTTGGCAATGATCGCTGATAGCGGGATGGCAATCTGATGCCATTTATGGGCATTGCGCACGAGCTGCACCGCTAAGATGGAGTTTCCACCTAGACGATAGAAATTATCATGGATACCGACTTGTTCCAGTTCTAATGTGGTTTGCCAAATTTGGCAAAGCGTCTGCTCAAGCACTGTGCGCGGCGCGGCGTATTGGTTTGATGATGACATCTGCGGTAGCGGTAGTGCTTTGCTATCTAGTTTACCGTTTACGGTTAGTGGCATCGCCGTGAGTTGGGTGATGCTATCCGGTACCATATATGCTGGCAGCTGCGTTCGTAGATGGTTAAGTAATTGCTCGGCGTCAAAATAAGCATGACTTTCCATCACAGCATAGCCACTTAGCGCCGTTTGATTTTGGCGTGTATAGGTGATCACTGCGGCTTCTTTAACACCGCTACAGCTGAGCAATTGGGATTCGACTTCACCAAGCTCGATACGATGACCCCTGATCTTCACTTGGTTATCCAAACGACCTAGGTATTCTAAATGACCGCTTGGCAATAATCTGGCGTTATCACCGGTTTTGTAAACGCGGGTGAGTTTGCCATTGAGCGTTAGCTCAAAAAAGCGAGTAGCGCTCAGCTCAGGTTGATTCAAATAACCAATCGCCAAACCTGCACCAGAGATAAACAGCTCTCCCGGACAACCCACAGGTACGGGACGTAGCTGACTATCCAGCACCCAAGCCTGCATATCATTGAGCGGCACGCCAATGTCAGCAATCTGGGTATTCATGTTAGGGTGCAAAGGTTGATAGGTGACATGTACCGTGGTTTCAGTAATACCGTACATATTGACCAATTGAATACGCTGACCAAAGCGTTGCCACCAAGGACCCAGTTTATCGTAGTTGAGCTGCTCACCACCAAAGATCACAGTGCTAAGGCTATCGAGCGACGCCGCCGCAGAAATGGCAACATCACTAAAATTATAAAATGCACTTGGAGTTTGGTTAAGCACGGTGACAGCAAATTGCTCACACTGCTTTACAAAACCAAAACTATCTCTTGCTTCTTCGTAGCTTGGAATAAACAACCGACTGCCATGACACAGTGCTCCCCATATTTCCCAAACACTAAAGTCAAAAATCGTATCGTGATAAAGCACCCAGGTATCTTCGCTATTAAAGTGGTAAAGCGGTTGACTGGCAGATAGCAAGCGCGCAACATTTTTATGGCTTTGAATAACGCCTTTAGGTTGGCCCGTCGTACCTGAGGTGTAAATGATGTAGGCTGCAGAATCAGGCGACGGTTGGCAAAGTGCAATATCGCAAGGCGCGAATGTATTATCCAAGTTTAACAGTGGCCAATTTGATTGCTCATTTTCGCTCAAGCTTTGCTGACTTATGGTGTTGGTTAATACTAACTTGAGCTGAGCATCGTCAATAATAAAAGCATTGCGGGCAGCTGGCGCTCTTGGCGATAGCGGCACATAAGCGGCGCCAGCTTTCATGATGGCAAGCATAGCAACAACAGTGTCAATGCCGGGCTGCAGGTATAGGCCGATATACTCAAGCGTGCCATACTGCTTAAGAATATGTGCAGCAAGGCTGTCTGAACGAGTACTCAGCACCTGATAGCTTAACTCCGTTTGACTGGTGATAAGTGCAGTTTGCTGGCTGCGAGACTGCGCGTGATGCGTAAATAGTGACAGTAAATCTTGGCTTTGGTGCTGCGCTATTTGAACATCGCGTTCAACATGGCTTTGTAAACTCAACTGTTCAAGTGGTAATTGCCCATCAACGCTGATAAGTTGCGCGAGAATATGACTAAAGTTGTCACTTAAGGCATCGATAAACCAAGGATCGTAGCGGTTTAAGTCAAACTCCCATAACATAGTGACCGAATCATCCTGATCTTGCCCCATACGGGTAAGCACCACGATATTAATCTCAAACTTCGCCGCTTGACTGCTGATCGCCTCGAAATACTCAATATCATCTAACCCCGGAAGCGTGAGCTCTGGCAGTGGTGAATCATGGAAGCTAAAACAGATCTGGAATAACGGGTTAACGCCTTTGATGCGCTCAGGGTTTACATCCGCGACGACTTCAGTAAATGGTAGGGTTTGATTGGCCAGCATATCGTTACTGACTTCAAAACAATGCTGTACCAGTTGTTCAACAGACATTTCTGGTGTTTGCTGAACTCGCGCCACTACGGTGCTGACGAGCATCCCAATGGTATCATCCACATTGGTGTAGCCTCGGTTTGCAACGCCAGAACCAATACAAATATCCTCATCGCCACTAAAGCGCGAAAGGACAATATTTAATGCCGCAAGGGCAACGGCGAATGGCGTGATCTGATGCGCTTGGCTGTAGGCTTTTAAATTGTTCCATAGCGAACGAGGCAGTTTAACCCGGTGTGCGCGACCACGTTCGGTTGCGGTTTCGCCGAGACGAGAAACAGGCAAGTTAATACGGCTCGGTGCGTCTTGAAGTTGTGCTTTCCAAAATTGACGTTGCAGCTCGGCTTGCTCTGTTCCCAACCATTGATGCTGATAGGCTGCGTAATCGGCGTATTGTGTGATTTCTGGCAAAGTACCTTGGCTTGCGCCATTCAAGCGCTGTTTATAACAACTAAATAGGTGATCAAGGAAGATGTTAGAAGACCAACCATCATGTACTAAGTGATGTTCAATATGAATAAGTACATGTTTAGATTCGCTAATTTTTACAATTGCCCAGCGTGCCAGCGGTAATTGGTCAATCGCAAAAATATCATTCATATGACCATTAACGAGTTTGTCGACCTCAGCTAACGCTTGTGCTTCTTGATACTCACTAAAGTCAAAGTAAGGCACGTCTTGCTGGTAGTGCTTTGCAATATACTGCAGCGGCTCATGTAAGTCGTAGCTAGTACGGAAAATCGCATGGTTATCAACGATATCTTGTAATGCGCCTTGTAGTGCAGGTACATTTAAATCGCCACTGAAGGTGATAGTACACTTTGCATGATAGGCTTTATCGCTTGGATCGGCTTTGGCTAAAAACCAAATCGCGCGTTGTTGCAGTGATAGCGGGGCGACCTCCTCAAAATCGGCACCGCGCTTTGGAATCGCAATGGTTTCAAAGTGTTGAGTTTGCATTGCTTGCCATACTTGTCCAGCACTACGATAGCGATAGATTAGATGTGTTGGCACGCTTAAGCCGAGCTGCTGAAATAACTGGTTGCTAAGGTTGATTGCAGAGATGGAGTCACCACCTTGTTGGAAAAAATCTTGTTGCCAGCCAAGACCAGGCAAACAGAAACCTTGGAACTGCGCTAAAAAAGCTTGTTGTTCTTGGCTAAGCTGATCTTGTGGTTGGTCTTGTTGGCTACTTAATTCGTAATTAGCGAGTGCGCGGCTATCTACCTTCCCGTTTTCGGTCATGGGTAATGAGTCTAAACATTGATAGTGATCTGGCAGCATATAGTCTGGCAGTAGCTTTTCTGCTAACTGGCTGATGTGTTGTCCAAGGTCTGCTGTAGGTTCACTATGAGGAACGATAAATGCCACCAAGAACTTAGCATTACCTCGTTGTACTACTTGGCAGCTTGCAAGTTTTACCGCCTCATGTTGGGCAACAACTTTTTCTATTTCACCTAACTCAATACGAAATCCGCGTAGCTTAATTTGGTTGTCATTACGACCAACAAAATGATAATTATCACCGTCAAAACTTACTAAGTCGCCAGTTTTATAAAGTCTAGCGAAGTGCACAGGGTCGACTTCTGCTTGATAATAGGGGTTTGCGATAAATCGAGATTTTGTGAGCTCAGGACGGTTTAAGTATCCTTTTGCTAAACCTGCACCACTAATATAGAGCTCACCGATAGCGCCATTGGCTACTTGTTGCAATTGCTCATCTAGCACATAAAGTTTGGTATTCACAAAAGGTTGACCAATATTAAATTCGGAGTCGGCATTGGTATATTCATTGGCGCAGGTGCACACGGTATATTCGGTAGGACCATAACCGTTAAACACTCGCGTGACTTCTGAAAGTCGAGAAAGCATTTCTAGATTTGGGGTTTCTCCTGCGACGATTAATTTGCGCATAGAGCGCAAATCTCGGGGGTCCATCAAAGCCAGCAATGCAGGAGGGATAGCGCCAAATTGAATCGCATTCTTTGAGATCAATTGGCTTAGCGCTTTGGCATCACGTCGCTCGGTTTCTGTCGTTACAAATACAGTTTGGCCCAACATGATATGCACGAGCAGCTCAAATACACTGGCATCGAAAATATAAGAGGCAAACATCATAACGCGGTCAAGTTGGTCTAGTTCAAAGCGGCCAATTTGTGACTCGGCTAAATAAAGTAAATTTTGGTAAGGTACTTCTACGCCTTTTGGCGTGCCAGTGGTGCCCGAGGTGTAGATCACATAGGCAATATCACTCATTTTATAATCAGGAGTAACAAAGGCTTGCGTTGCAGGAGATTCGATCAACACTTGAGGCGTGTGGCCAAATTGTGGCAGCGCTTGATAATGCCCATGAGTGACGATAAGCGCCGGTTGGCTATCTTCAAGAATAAACTCGCAGCGAGCTTTGGGTGCCTCAGTGGAAATAGGGATATAACCCAATCCTGATTTGATTGCCGCTAAGATCCCCACGACCATATCAATGCCGCGCTCGAGATATAGTGCCACATAAGGCGATTGAGATTGGCTCAGGTTCGCTTGTTGCTTAATATTCGCGGCGACTCGTGTTACCTGCTCTTCAAGTGCTTTATAGGTGACTTGCGTACCGTTAAATACCAGTGCAACTTTATTGGCGTATTGGCTGAATGCTTGCGTTAGTAAGATCTGTGGCTGAGTGCTGTAATCAATAGGAGACTGGGCGGTCATTGAAGTAATCCTTTAAATATAAAAATGCTCTTTGTGTACAATATGTAAAGAATGTGTTTGAAATGTGTATTTTGTGATTTTGAGTTGGATTGCCGTCTTCTCAGCTTTTGCATATGACAAAAAGTCGCTACCATGGGGCATCAAACCAACCAAGGAATCATCATGAAAATCAAACCTCTGGGCACGCCCTTTTCGGCAACTGCTTGCAAAGTATTACTCTGCGGTGGTGGCGAGTTAGGAAAGGAAGTCGTTATCGAATTTAAGCGCTTAGGTGCAGAAGTGATTGTCTTAGATCGCTACGACAATGCGCCAGCGATGCAAGTGGCAGATCGCAGCTATACCTTGTCTATGTTGGATGGTGAAAAACTCAAAGCGATTATTGAACAAGAGCAACCTGATTATATCGTGCCGGAAATCGAAGCCATTGCGACGGATAAGCTGGTGGAATTAGAGACTGAAGGTTACACGGTGGTGCCAACCGCCAAAGCGACTCAATTGACCATGAACCGTGAAGGGATCCGCCGTCTTGCCGCTGAAACGCTTGGACTTGCGACTTCACCCTATCAGTTTGTTGACACCTTGGCAGACTTTAATGCTGCTGTCGCGCGTATCGGCATGCCGTGTGTGGTTAAGCCTATCATGAGCTCGTCAGGTAAAGGGCAAAGTGTGATTAAAAGTGCCGCGGATATCGAAGCGGCTTGGCACTATGCTCAAGAAGGTGGGCGTGCAGGTCAGGGCAGAGTGATTGTGGAAGGTTTTGTTGATTTTGACTACGAAATTACGCTGCTAACCGTACGCCATATCGATGGCACGAGTTTTTGTGAGCCAATTGGACATGTGCAACAAGACGGTGATTATCAGCAAAGCTGGCAGCCGCAGCAGATGTCAGCACTCGCGCTCGAGCGCAGTAAAGCGATGGCTGAAAAAGTCACGGCTGCACTGGGCGGTCGGGGTCTTTTTGGCGTTGAACTCTTTATTAAGGGTGATGAAGTTTACTTCAGCGAAGTCTCACCAAGGCCACATGATACCGGCATGGTTACGCTTATCTCGCAAGATTTAAGTGAGTTTGCGCTGCATGCTCGGGCAATTTTAGGTTTGCCTATCCCCACTATTCATTTCAATGGGCCATCGGCATCTAGCGTGATCCTTGTCGAAGGGGAATCAACACAATTACAGTTCAACAATCTTGCACAGGCGCTTGCAGAGCCACTAACGGATATTCGTTTGTTTGGTAAACCAGAGGTGAGTGGCAAGCGCAGAATGGGTGTGGCGTTAGCGCGCTCAGACTCGGCTGAAAGTGCTGTCGAGAAAGCCAAGCAAGTGGTTGCACAAGTAGGAATTACGTTATGAACGCAAACACCCGCGTACTTGACCCATTAGTATTGGGGTTTTGGCGGCTATTAGATTGGCAAATTACGCCGCAAGAAAATTTACGTTTTTTAAAGCAAGCGATTGAGCTTGGAATACGCGATACTGATCATGCTGATATTTACGGTGAGTATCAGTGTGAGGCGGAGTTTGGCAAAGCCTTAGCGCTTGAGCCCAGTATTCGAGAGCACATTCAGATCATCACTAAATGTGGCATTAAGCCCGCATTTCCGAGCTTGGGATTAGCGGGAAAGGCGAACCACTATGATTCGAGTAAAGCGCATATCATTGCCCAAGCGCAGCAGTCACTAAAGCATTTCGGCACGGATAGGCTAGATGTGCTGTTGATCCATCGCCCGGATTATCTGATGGATGCTGATGAAGTTGCCGATGCGTTTAATACCCTCAAACAAAACGGCGATGTGCTGCATTTTGGGGTCTCGAACTTTACACCCAGCCAGCTTGGTTTATTGCAATCGAGACTTGATTTCGCTTTAGTGACCAACCAAATTGAGTTTTCACCTTATGAGATGAAAGCGCTTGACGATGGCACGCTTGATCAGTGCCAACAACTAGGCATGAATCCTATGCTGTGGTCGCCGCTGGCAGGGGGCAGAATATTCTCCAGTGAAGATGAAAAAGCCAAACGCCTGCGTGCGGTGCTACAGCAAGTGGCTGAAGAGATTGGTAGCACTGAAATTGATCAAGTGATCTACGCATGGCTTGCCATGCATCCATCGAAACCTGCCACTGTGCTTGGAACGGGAAATATTACTCGAGTTGCCAGCGCGTTTGCTGCACAGTCACTTAGCATGAGTCGCGAGCAGTGGTATCGCATTTGGTCGGCGTCTACCGGGCATAGCGTACCATAAATCAGCGCCTTAAGAATTATTGAGGATAGACTGTACGATTAAGCAAGTACAGCTATACTCAAATGCCGCTGTTGATAGAGGGTAGAACAGTAAACGTTGGAAAATAGGTGTTGGCGATAAAGTTGACAGATCGTTAATTAATCTCACCAACACCGGATCGTTGATGTGAATACACATTCTGAAAAATGCTTAAAACTTTTTGAAAGTGAATTCATTGCTGTTAGGACTAAAACTTTTTATTAAAAACAGTAGTAACCCGAATCCCAGGTTAGTCTGTTAATGTCAATTTGCTGGGATCATCGGTTGCAATGTATAGCCCTTTAAAAATCGTTTCTCCATACTCGTTTGTTTGTTTGCTCTGAAATGAATAGTTTTTATCGAACTCAGACATATTGCTGAGCACATCAGTATTGCTATCAGAACCGACCACAAGCTCTAACATACAAACTCTTGCTGCACATTTGAATGTTTCATCTAGTATATGAACTGCTTCTAACCGTGCTTGTATAAAAGTTTGAAGTTTCGCTTCACGGTCATTTGCTAAATCTGAGTACTCGACAAGGCTCATCTGTTTGAGTATTTCATTGGTATCAGCCCTAAAGAAAGATTCTAAGCGAGACCGATAAAGACTTTCTTGCTGTGTGTTATTATTGATAAATTGCGCATTGAAATTGACTAGACTTAGTGGTTGGGCTGCGCGTTCCGTGATATTTTCTTGAACTGCTACTTCTGTTTGTGTAGCTGAATCAAGGGGATCATTTTTAATCTTATTTTCTTGAGTACTGGAGACTGCTATTTTTGTACTGGATACACTTGGTGAATAGTTTAGGCTGGGTGCTATTTCAGTATTTTGGCTAATTGACGTCATGGGGGAGTTTGTCTCAGAGCTCAAGACATAAACACCTGCACTGATAGCAATAGCAAGAGACAATACTAAGGTTAATTTTACTTTCATCATAATCCTTATATGCCATATAGCAGCGCTATATGGGATAGTTTTAGTCTATATTCATTGGAGGATTTAAAACACACTGAATTTGGCCACCACCTGAACACGAGAAGTTGATAGAGCCATGATCAACTGTCATGACCCGACACGACATTGCAAGTGCACTATGGGCAAACGTTAATGCGAGAGTCACAAAAGCGGTAGCTATTAATGATTTCATTTAATTAATATCCTTTTTCCTAAAATGGGGCCTGAATGTTATCGCTTGTTTTTTTAAGTGTAAACTTTTTGTTTGCTTCACTGCTGAACAGCTTATTCGCGCTTCACTTATCTTAAGTCTTTATTAGGTGTGGTTAGAATTTAGTTCAATCGAGCAAAAGGATTAAGTTCCTGTTTTGATTTATAAAACAAGCTGATGACTACAGAGGGAGACGGTGAAAGCCTTGCTTGGAAACTTTTGAATTACTAATAATATAAAGTATAAAAAAGGGCCTTTCGGCCCTACGTGTTGCAGCAAGTAAAAAATAAGGTGATGCGGCTGTCACAGGACCGCTCACCTTTGGTCATCACAGATTAAAATCTAATCCATAACTTACATATGCTTTAATATCGTCGCTACTGTCTAGGTCGGTTTTTACTAATCCGAAGGTAAAACCTTGCGTAGATAAACTCACCCCGTAATCCATATAAGCGTCGTCTTCTCCTGTCCACTCAAGCACTGTGTCTCCGCTGGAGCGACCAATATGTAGAGTTAATTCACTGTCTTTAAAAATGGGGAAGCTGGCCGACACTTCGGCATATAGCATGTCTTCTTCTGTGGTTGAGTCGCTTTGCGCGGTGGCTAGGTGGCTGAGTTTAAACGTAAAGTATTGCCAACCAAGCGCGGCGTAAATCTCGCCAAAATCAATATCTCCACTGGCATCGGGATAGGCGTAGTGGATATAACCAAAATCAAAACTCATGCCCTTGATTTCGCCAGCGTAACCCGCGTACAGATCCATTTCGTAACTGGCGGAGTCGCCAAAGTCGATGTTAGAGACCCAAGTGCCCGCATAAAACCCAGACTCATTGCTATAATCCAAGCCGCCAGACACCGCTGCGCCGTCATCAGTCTGGGTGATACCACGCCAGTAGTAATTTGAGCTTGCCGCAATATTTGCTGTTACTTCCGCCTGAGCAGAGACACAAAAGCACGCAGTCAGGCCGCCGAGTAGCATAAGCAAAGGTTTGTTTTTCATTCTGTTTTCCCCATTGAACGCAGAGTTATTATTCGGTTGTTGTCATTGCATTTTCTGCAAAGAGTAAGTGCAAGGGGGAGGCCAATGTCAGGAAATAGCGGAGAATTTATTCTATGTTACTAAAAATATTGGAATTTAATTTCTGAGTTTCGAAAGTAGGACAGAGTGATTTGCATAAACGTTGCACATGGCTGGTGCAAAGTACCATAGCTTGCACGATATTAATGCAAGCTATGAATTGCGCTAGCCGTTATTGAAGTTTAGGTTAGTTATCCAAAGATGGTGCGCATTAGGCTGATGGTTTCATCAACACTGCGGCCTTTTTCCACTTCAGCGACTATCGAGTCACGTTTGGTGCGAATATGCTCTGGAATAGACTCATCCGCGAGTGCGCGGTCGACTAACACTTCTGCTGACTCTTTACCGCGGCGTACTGTTTTTTTGCCACCACTGGTGCCGCTGCGCTGAGGTTTATGCAGTAGCTTAAAGTAATTGGAGTTAGTGGCGGTGTCTTTATCCGCGTAATAAAACAGGCATGGTAGCAGCGCTTTAATTTCAGCAAGTTGCGTTTCAAACTCATCCACAGGAGTGGCCATCGTATACCATGGCATTGCTTTAATGGTGCTGACGACATCGGTCCAGTAACGCTCAAAATCGCGATTGTTAAGTTTAGCAACACCAAATGCTTGGCACAAAGCGTCAAGCTTGCTCGAGGTTATTGGCGTGAACACATCAGGGCGACGCATTGCTAATAGGCGAGTAGCTGGTGCAAGCGTTGGCTTTTCCTCGCTGCCAGCAAAGGCACTTAAATACCCGACCATAAATGATTGGTAATGTTCGAGCGTCACGTCACCTTCTGCCGGGATTGCGGCTAGCGCTTCATCAAAAGCACCCGGAAGGTCGTCTAATAATTGATGAAAGCCTTTTGCACTTTTGGTGGAGGCAAACCACTCTACGTCAAACTGATACACGCTGGTATCTAAATTTGCAGCATGCTTACCGCTAAAGGCGAGGCGATCTTCTTTGATCATGTCTTTAAGTGGAGTGCTGCGCATTGGTTTAAGGTATTCAATCAGTTTTAATTGCTCATCTAGTGCAATCACTTCTTTGTGACTGGCAATAAATGCAGCCACCACAGGCCAAGGCGCAATGCGTAACGTCTTGAGTTGTAAAAAGCTAATCGCTGCGATGAGCAGATCTTGTAGCTTTTTCACTGTAGGTAATTGATGGTCATCCAGTAAATCAAAATTGATACGATTTTTCGCCACATCAAGCAGTTCATAACACCAACCAAGAAAATCTTCAGGGTGATTTTCCACCTTAACCGCCATCAGATTAAGGCTGATCTCCGTGGCTTGTTTGAGGATATTTTGATAAATCTGACTTTCTTGTTCGCCCAAGGCCATGTTTGACGGTGATATGAGCAGTTTCTTCATGCGGGTTAGATACTCCAAGTTTGATTAATAAACCAACCAGTAAAATATAGCTAATGACGCTAAAAACTGGCAAGGGCGAGGATCATACCGATTAGTCAAAAGGTTGCAATCGCTCAGTACAAATTATTTGCCTTTATTCATGGTATATTCGACTACAGCCGTTATCATAAAGAGAACCAAGCCTTACGAAGGAAAAGCAATGAACCGGCTAGTTAAAATCGTAGGCGCCATTGTCGCGCTTATTATTATTCTTGTTATCGCAGCCCCGTTTTTAATCCCCAAACAGGCAATTATTGACCAAGTCACGTCACAGGTTGAGTCAGTGACAGGTAGAAAACTGTCGATCGATGGCGACTCTGACATCGGTATTTTCCCAACGCTGCACATTGAGCTAAACCAAGTGCGATTTGCCAACATGGCAACGGGCAGTCGCCCAGATATGTTTGCCATGGAGCAACTTGCCGTGCATATTCCGTGGTTAAGTGCGCTGTCTGGTGAAGCTAAGCTTGAGCGCTTTGTGATCAATAATCCTAAAATTATTCTAGAAACCGACAAACAAGGTAATGCTAACTGGCAGTTGCTACCCACCAGTGCAGAAAACGCGCCAACGGCGCAAACCAGTTCACAAGGTAATATGCAGTTACCGGAAGGCTTAGATGTTAGCCTTGGCGAAGTGGCGATTTATGGTGGCTCGGTGACTTACCTTGATGGTGTGACAGGCGCTGAATATCAGGTAACTGATTTAGACATTAGCGTGATGCTATCGTCACTGTACCAACCACTAGAAGTCGACGGTAAGCTGACTTTTCAAGGTCAAACTTTTAACCTAGTTACTACACTCGATAATCCAGCAAAGGCGGTAGAAGGTGAAACCTTTAATGTTGAACAACAAGTAAAATCAGCGCTGTTCAACCTTGACTATAAAGGTGAAATTGCAGAGCAAGGTAAAACCATTCGCGGTCAATTAGCTTTGACTGGCGACTCGATAAAAGCGCTAGCTAAGTGGCAGGGCGTTGACCTAAAAGCCAAAGAAAATGCGTTCAACGACTTTGGCCTAAACGCTAAAATGACGATGCAAGGGCAAGTATTTACGCTCAACGCCTTAGAAGCGACCTTGGACGAATTGGTAATAAAAGGTCAAAGTACAGTCACCCTCTCAGGTAAGCCTGATATTACCGCGAGTGTTGACCTTGGCATGTTAGATCTTAACCCTTATTTGCCAGAACCTGTGGAAAAACCACAAACGCAACCTGAGTCAGAAGGCGCACCAGCACAGCCTATAGTGTGGGATGACACTGCAATTGATTTGTCAGCACTTAATAGCCTCAATGCGAATGTGAAGATCACTTCTACAGGGCTACGTGCGAGAGAAATTAAGCTTGGCGAAAACCAAATCAGCTTAGTGCTTAACTCAGGTAAGGCGACACTGAGCCTAGATAAGTTCCAAGCCTATGAAGGTCAGGGTAAAGGTAAGGTTGTTGTAAATGCAGCAGCAAAACCTTATGCCATCAGTACTGACTTTGCATTAACAGCAATTAACGCTGAGCCACTACTGACCGATGCTATTGGCTTTGACAAAGTATTGGGTAAAGGTAGCCTTAATTGGGCGTTAAACACGCAAGGTGTCAGTCAAAAGCAATTTGTGAATGCCCTTGGTGGTAAATTAGGTTTTGAGTTCAAAGATGGTGGCGTAAAAGGCGCTAACCTTGCTGAGATGATCCGTAAGGGCAAAGAGATGCTCAAAGGCGATTTCTCTTCGGTATCGCAAGGACTCAATGCCAATTTCGACCCAGATCAAAAAACCGACTTCTCAGCCATGACTGGCACCTTTGTCTTTACCAAAGGCGTAGGTCAAAATGATGACTTCTCGTTGGCAAGCCCGTTACTACGAGTGACAGGCAAGGGCACCGTTGATTTACCACAAACTTTAGTAGATTACCGTGTGGTGACTGGAATTGTTGATACCATTGAAGGGCAAGCCAGTAGCGATGACAGTACCGGTTTTAAAATTCCGGTGCGGATCAAAGGTCCATTCCACAAAGTTGAAACTAGCCTAGACCTAAAAGAAGCGGCCAAAGACAAAGCCAAAGACAAGGTTAAGGATAAGGTAAAAGACAAACTTAAAGGTTTGTTTGGTGGATAGATCTTTATGACGCTTCAATAAACAGCTCATCTGTTTGTTTTAAATCAATTTCAGCTTAACAAGGGCTTGCCGATGGTAGCCCTTGTTCTATATTCATCGTGAGTTAATTATCTATATGTAGTTATAGTGAGCTTATGCCTATAAGTTGTAATCTACAGCAATAGTATTACTGCTATTCATGTGCTTAAATGGATGCGGATAGCTCTACAAACAAAGGAAGGATAAAATAATGAGTACACCTACTTATTTACTCGAATACATGGTGACCCCAAAAGCTGAGGGCGACTGGATATATGACGATAAGCCAGTTAAACTTAAATTAGCTAAGGGTGAAAGCGCTGTTCTAACCTATAAGCTCGTTACCGATGAAGCTGGCTGGAGCTTTGCTGAAAACGGTACTTACTTTATCGAGGCGCAAGACAACTTCAATTATAACCTTACAAGCACATTAAAAGATGAGTTAACAGTTGAGGTTAAGATTGAGGCATTGAATGTTGCGAATACGCTAAGTGAAAATGATATCAAAGGGCTTTCAGCTGACCCCGGTGCGCGGGTTGTTACACTAGTGAGGAATAACAGCTCAAATATTGAGTTCAGACTTGTTGCTCAAAATGATTCTGCAAATGGTGCCGTGCGCTATTTCTCTCAAGATCCAACGATTGTTATCGAGGATACAGAGCCAAACTAGAGATCTGATTCAGAGCGCTGCAGCGCTCTGAATAGTTGTGCTTCTCCAGCAGGTCATGGAACTCAACTATCCCGCACAACGGATCAAACCACTTCAAATTAAAAACTATACAACTCAGCTTGAATCCAAGTTAGCTTCTATTTGTATAACTGTTAAACTCTCCCCCTATTAAGGTCATGATAAATGAGCTTACAAAAGGCAGCTCATATAGCTCAGAAGCTTCTGGTTTTACGAGTTGAATCAACCTTAGTGCCTCGGTACTACAACCCAGATGCACAAGAGCCTGCACTTTTATTAACTTATCAATTGGCTTATTTGGGGTGCCTAAAAGTTCTATCAGTGAGCTTAAGACTAGCTTATGCCTAAAAGCTGTAACCAACTGTAATAGAATTACTGCTATTCATGTGCTTAGATAGATGTGAACAGCTCTACAAACCAACGAAGGATAAAATAATGAGTGATCCTATTTTACTAGAAATTACAGTGGCACCAGAAGCGGATGGTAATTGGGTATTTTCTAATGAAGATAAACCAGTTGAACTTAAATTAGCTAAGGGTGAAAGCGCCAAGATAACTTATAAGATTGTTCCTGATGGTTGGAATTTTTCTGAAAACGGTACTTTTTTTACTGAGGCGCAAGACAACTTTAATTACAATCTAATTAGTGATGTTTCTGAAGATAGACTCTCAGTGACTGTGACGATCCAAGCAATAAACCTCGAACACACTATTTCATCAGAGCAATTACAGAAACTGATAGCAGAACCAACGATCGCCATGCCAATTGAGTTGACGCATGACCATAATTCCAAAGTGGACTTCCGCTTGGTTGCTGAGAATGTGACTGCTAATGGGGTAATCCGCTATTTTTCTCAAGATCCAAGGGTGATAATTGACAACCCAGATGGTCCAGGTTAATTCGTAATTTGCACTTGGCACAGATAGGTAAAATGCTCTGTGCCAATTCTTAATTCAAGTGATGGCGAGTGGCATAGTGTCCTGAACCATGACAAGCGATAAAAAGACGGGCTCCAGCCTAAATCAATGCTTTTTTTCAGTGAAGCCATTGCGGAATACTTTTCTTCTATCAGTGTTTGAATTAACGATTTTACGTAAAAAGCTTCAGCTGAATCGGGATACTCAGCCAAATATTCATCAATTGCTATTAATGCCTCTTGGTGCTTACCTAGGTGTGCTAAAGCTTGGATGCGCACGACTTCAACTTGGCTTGCTGAATCACTGGCTAAAATTTGCAGATACACTTCACTGGCTTTCGCCTTCTCACCCATTAGTGAGTAAATGTCTGCATAGTTAAGTAAGATTTCTACATTGCTGGGCGCCAACTGAGAGGCTCGTTCAGCAAACTCTAGTGCCCGTTCTAAATCACCTAATAGCATCAATACAATGGCATAATTATTAAAGGTAGCCGTACTTGTATATGAGCGCTTAACTAAAGCTTGATAAGATTTTTCTGCGTCATGGAGCTTACCAAGTAGAAGAGAGATATCGGCAATGGCCTTCAGTGTTTTCAGGTTATCAGGGCCGTAGTGGCTGGCTGCTCGTAAGTACGGCAAGGCTTCTTCATATTGGCCAAGCTTCATGTTGAACAGAGCTGCATTGCGGATGACTTTTAAGGTCGGTCTAAGTTCATAGGCAAGCTCAGTGTGATGAAGTGCCGAAGTGTAATCGTTTATTAAATGATAGTAGATGCTGATCAGAGCGTGCTTTTGATACTCGTCCTTGGCTGAATTCTGAATTGCTAAAAAGGTTCCTTTGGCACGGATTTTGTCTTTTGCAAACGCATAAAAATCGAGATAGGAACCTTGAATAATTGTACTTGCTTTTAATCTCTTGGGGGCTTGCTGTAATACTTGTTCCCAGTTTAGAAGTATTTGATCATTTGAACTATCTTCATACAACTGAGTCGCGAGTTCAGAGTAAAGTGAATACAGCGGCAGGAAGTCCGGCGCAGTATCAATCAGCGTTGTTAACTCTTTTAATATCGTAGCGCGGTCCGCCTCTTTTACTAAACTAGCATCATGCAGTGTGGCGTAGTTATTCAGTAATGTTTTATTGCTTGTGGCTAAATCAGTTGAGCCTCCGGTTAATGAAGTGAGGGCCGAGGCTGTAATAGCAAAAACACGACTGTAGTTTTCACTCGATGTCATCGTTCGCGCACTACTAATTAAGGCTCCATTAGACGCATCAACTAAGTCGATAACGATGTCACAGCTTTGAATATTACAGTCTAGTTTTATAGTAATGAGCTCATTACTATTTAACGCTCGCCCCAATGCCTTTAATGGTGCGTCAACACCAATAAATTTTTGTGTTTGATCTACTTCACTGTCTGAAATGAAGACGTAATCATTATTACTTAAAAAATGTTGTTTAAGTGCGTCGTTAATTGCTAACTCTATGTTTTGTTGATGCGCTTCAAGTAGTTGAAAAGAGTTAGTGAATTTTATCGGTAGCGCTGCAATATAAACCTTGGGTTTGGTTTCCTGCCAATACCAGTACCCACCAACGGCTAAGCACACTAAAAAGGTGAAAAGTGCTGCAATACCTAGTTGCTTGTTACGTGCTTTGGCTTTCTCTCTGGCTCTATCTCGTAGCTCTATTTGTTCAAGTGACACTGTCGCTTCGCTATTATCGTAGCTAAAGGCGTGTAAAATTTGCTTTAGCTGCTGACTGACTTCATTCGCGCTGCTTGGACGAGCGTTTTTGTCGTATTGCAATAAGCGATCAATAAGCTGTGCCAGTGCAGGGGGAATATCTAAAATACGTTTAGCACTTGCTTTTAACGGTTGGAACTTGATCTGTTCAGCAATAGATTTGTCACTGCCATCGTCAGCTTGTTCGAAATAAGGATGATGTCCTGCTAACAGTTGATAAGCTATTAGCCTAAATGAGAATAAGTCACTGCGACTCTCTAGCGTTTCATCACGAAGTTGCTCTGGTGACATTGCTGTGAGACTACCGTAACTGGTATGTGGACGAGAGGCTTGGTTGTCTTCTAATTGTGAAATACCAAAGTCGGCAATTTTGGCTATGCTCTGTTCATTAACCAGTATATTGCCAGGTTTTAAGTCTAAATGAAGAATGTTCTGGCCATGAGCTGAGGCCAGGCCATCGGCAATATGGCTTAGTAGCTCGACTTTTTGCTCGGTAGTTAATACGTGTGTTTTTGTGTAGTGCTGTAAAGTTGCACCTTGCACATATTCCATTTCCAAAGCCATTTGACCATCGCTTTCAAAGACATCATAAATTTGTACTATGTTTGGATGGTTAAAACGCGCTAACAGGCGGGCTTCGTTGAGTGCATCTGATTGCGTGTGCTGAGTTAGTGACATCACCTTTACCGCCACTCGGCGGCCTAATTTTTTGTCGGTAGCAAGGTACACTTTGCTCATTCCGCCTTCGGCGAGCAAGATCACGTCCTGATAGTATTCTTCTAACTTCAACACAGCGCTGTCTTTCTCTTTTATTATTGGGGTTAGTGTATCGCTAAAAATATTAAATTAGTACCATTTGCGTTGGACTTAATCGCAAATAACAAGTTGAAAATTTAACACTTTGTCATACTCGCAGCCGCATGTAGGTTATAAGGATAAACAACAATAAGGACAAGCAAATGGCAAAGTTATCTTCTAATTTAGTTTCTCACTTCAGTTTGGCCGCCATGATGGCAAGCGCTCTGCTCGTGAATACGTCTAGTATAGCGGCAGATAGCACACAAACCTTTAGTTACCCCAATAACGCGCGTAACGCAATAAGCCTTACGTTTGATGATGCAAGGCCAAGTCAAGTTGATGTGGGAGTGCCGCTACTCAATCGCCATAAGGTGAAAGGCACATTTTATGTTATGCCACCGCAGCTGAAAGAAAAGCTCGTATTGTGGCAAGCCGCTGTGAAGCAGGGGCATGAAATAGGTAATCACACCAGTGAACACTTATGTACGGGTAACTTTGCATGGCTAAGGGAAAAGGACAAAGGACTCGAACAGGTTGATTTGGCCTACATAGAACGCGATGTAGTCAGCACTACAAAATATATTGAAAAGCATTTAGGCGTAACCCCCAGAAGCTTTGCATATCCTTGCGGTAATACCTTTGTTGGTCGCGGCGCTGAAGTAAAAAGTTATGTGCCGGTGATTGCGAAGCATTTTGACAGTGGCCGTACGTGGTTAGATGAAACCGCTAATCACCCAACTTATACTGACTTTGCGCAGCTCACAGGAATTAGAATGGACGGTGTTAGTTTTGAAGAGCTAAAAGGGTTACTGGAGCACCTTAGGGCAAATAACAGTTGGATAATTCTTGCTGGACATGAGGTGGGCGAAAAAGGCATGTACACCGTCGATACCAAAATGTTAGACCAGCTTATTCCTTACTTACAGGACCCGAAAAATGGTTATTGGTTAGACACCGTAAGCAATGTGGGTGATTACATCAAAAGCAAAAGAGAGCCGTAGGTCGAGATTTATCTCGACTTCACTTTTTCTAAGATCTTCTCGTCGCTCTATATGGTTGTTTGCTCAAAGCTTGAGCTTGTTTGTGAGAAAAGGGTGATAAATTCTTGTTCACAGCCTACTAAGCGATATGCCTAAACAATAATCAAAATAAAATTTCCGCTGTAAACTTTGTTTAATATTTGCGCAAGTGGTTGAATTCTCGATTGCTTGCCGCCATATCCTCAAACTGTAATCGGTACGTCATGTTAACGCGTTAAATTAATTAAAAATTGAACTATCTTTGATGCGACATTGCTGATACAATTGCCCGCCCTTGAAAGACATAATCACAGTTTTTTGAGTGGAATTTAACCTAAATGCCTTGATTTTGAACGAAATCTAGGCGAGTTGTAACTACACCGGAGGTCATTAAGATGATCCAAATGCAAACTCAGCTGGACGTTGCTGATAACAGCGGCGCTCGCAAAGTGCAGTGTATAAAAGTCCTTGGTGGTTCGCACCGTCGCTACGCAGCGGTTGGCGACATCATTAAAGTTTCTGTTAAAGAAGCGATTCCTCGCGGCAAAGTGAAGAAAGGTGATGTTAAAAACGCAGTAGTAGTGCGTACTAAAAAAGGCGTACGTCGTCCAGACGGCTCTTTAATCCGTTTCGATAGCAATGCGGCTGTTATCTTAAATGATAACTTACAGCCTATTGGTACTCGTATCTTCGGCCCTGTGACTCGTGAACTTCGTACTGAAAAGTTCATGAAGATCGTTTCACTAGCACCAGAAGTACTATAAGGAGTCGATCATGGCAGCAAAAATCCGTCGTGATGACGAAGTAATCGTACTAGCCGGTAAAGACAAAGGTAAGCGCGGTAAAGTGCTTTCAGTTGTTACTGAAACTGGCCGAGTATTTGTTGAAGGCGTTAACATCATCAAGAAACACCAGAAGCCTGTACCACAACTACAGCAAGCTGGCGGTGTTGTTGAGAAAGAAGCGTCAGTCGACGTATCAAACGTAGCGATTTTCAATGCCGAAACTGGCAAAGCGGATCGTGTAGGTTTTAGATTTGAAGACGGTAAAAAAGTCCGTTTCTTCAAGTCTACCGGTAAAACTATTTAATAGTTGGAGTAGACGATGGCGAAACTGCATGAAGTGTACAAAGACAAAGTGGTAAAAGAGCTTCAAGAGAAGTTCGGTTACAGCTCTGTCATGCAAGTCCCTCAGATCGAAAAGATCACACTTAACATGGGTGTGGGCGAAGCCCTAGCTGACAAGAAAATTCTAGAAAACGCAGTAGCAGACCTAGAATCAATCTCTGGTCAGAAGCCTCTAGTGACTAAAGCACGCAAATCAGTTGCTGGCTTTAAGATCCGTGAAGGTTACCCAATTGGCTGTAAAGTAACCCTACGCGGCGAACGTATGTGGGATTTCCTAGAGCGTTTAGTCTCTATCGCGATGCCACGTATTCGTGACTTCCGCGGTGTTAGCGCAAAGTCTTTTGACGGTCGCGGTAACTACTCTATGGGCGTACGTGAACAAATCATCTTCCCAGAAATCGATTATGATAAAGTAGACCGCGTTCGCGGTATGGATATCACAATCACTACTTCTGCGAAAACAGATGACGAAGGCCGTGCGTTGTTAGAAGCGTTCAACTTCCCATTCAAAAAGTAAGGGTAGGGTTATGGCAAAGAATTCAATGAAAGCACGTGACGTAAAACGTGCTAAATTAGTTACTCAGTATGCTGAAAAGCGTGCTGCGTTAAAAGCTATCATCAGCGATGTTAATGCATCTGATGATGAGCGTTGGGATGCAGTGTTAAAGCTACAGTCTTTACCACGCGATTCTAGCCCTTCACGTCAACGTAATCGTTGTAACATCACGGGCCGCCCTCATGGTTACCTTCGCAAGTTCGGCTTAAGCCGTATTAAAGTTCGCGAAGCAGCGATGCGCGGTGAAATTCCTGGCCTTAAAAAGGCTAGCTGGTAATAGAATCACGGGAGTAAGACATGAGCTTGCAAGATCCAATTGCGGATTTGTTCACACGTATCCGTAACGGTCAGTCTGCGAAGAAGGTATCTGTTTCAATGCCAACTTCAAAGCTGAAAGTAGCTGTAGCTAAGGTACTTAAAGACGAAGGTTATATCACTGACTTCGCAGTATCTGGTGACGTAAAAGCAGAATTGACTATCGAACTTAAGTACTTCGAAGGCAAAGCTGTAATCGAAAACATCCAGCGTGTTAGCCGCCCTGGTCTACGTATCTATAAGAGACGTGACGAATTACCTAAGGTAATGGGTGGTCTAGGTATCGCTATCGTATCAACTTCTAAAGGCCTGATGACAGACCGCGCTGCGCGTACCGCTGGCGTTGGTGGTGAAATCATTGGCTTTGTAGCTTAATCGGAGGGGAACTATGTCTCGTATAGCGAAGGCTCCAATCAATGTTCCTGCCGGTGTTGAAGTTACAATTAACGGCCAGGACATCAAAGTTAAAGGCAAGAACGGTGAATTAACTCGCACAATCAACGATGCGGTTGAAGTTTCACTAAACGACAACGTTATCACTACAGCTCCTCGTGAAGTTGCTAATGCTTGGGCTCAAGCTGGTACTGCACGTGCGCTAATCAACAACATGATTGTTGGTGTTAACGATGGTTATGAGAAGAAACTACAGCTAGTAGGTGTTGGTTACCGTGCGGCAGTTAAGGGCAATTCATTAGATTTAACCCTTGGCTTTTCTCACCCAGTGAACTTCGAGATCCCAACAGGTATCACTATCGAAGCTCCAAGCCAGACTGAAATTGTTGTTAAAGGCGCAGACAAGCAGTTAGTTGGTCAAACAGCTGCTAACATCCGCTCATACCGTGAACCAGAGCCTTATAAAGGTAAAGGTGTACGTTACGCTGATGAGCACGTGCGTCGTAAAGAGGCTAAGAAGAAGTAAGGTAAGACGATGGATAAGAAAACAGCTCGTCTACGTCGTGCTAAGCGCACTCGTAGAAATATTATCGAACAAGGCACAACACGTCTTGTTATCCACCGCACGCCACGTCACATTTACGCTCAAGTAATCAATGCTGAGGGTAATGTACTGGCTGCTGCTTCTACTGTTGAAAAAGCAATTGTTGAAACAGTTAAAGGCACAGGCAACATCGAAGCGGCTCAAGCAGTTGGTAAAGCAATCGCTGAGCGCGTAGCTGACAAAGGCGTTGAAAAAATCGCTTTTGATCGCAGTGGCTTTAAATATCACGGCCGTGTGAAGGCGCTAGCTGATGCTGCGCGCGAAGCCGGTCTGCAATTCTAGGAGTAGACAATGGCTAACGTAGAAGCAAAAGCACAACAGCCTGAATTGGCTGAAAAGCTAATCGCGGTAAACCGTGTGTCTAAAGTGGTTAAAGGTGGTCGTATCTTTAGCTTCACTGCACTAACAGTAGTTGGTGATGGCGCTGGTAAAGTAGGTTTTGGTTATGGTAAAGCACGTGAAGTTCCTGCTGCTATTCAAAAAGCAATGGAAAAAGCACGTCGTAACATGATCACTGTTGAACTTAAAGGTAACACGCTACAGCACCCAATCAAGGGTCGCCACGCGGGTTCTAAAGTTTACATGCAGCCTGCATCTGAAGGTGCAGGTATCATTGCAGGTGGTGCGATGCGTGCAGTACTAGAAGTAACTGGCGTACAGAACGTACTATCTAAAGCATACGGTTCAACTAACCCGATCAACATCGTTCGCGCAACTATCGCAGCTCTAGAGAATATGAATTCTCCAGAAGGTATTGCTGCGAAGCGTGGTCTTAGCGTTGACGAAATCTTGGGGTAAGACACCATGGCAAACACAGTAAAAGTAACTCAAGTACGTAGCTCAATCGGTCGTTTACCGAAGCATAAAGCTACATTACGTGGCCTTGGTTTACGTCGTATCAACCACACTGTTGAGCTAGAAGATACGCCAGCAGTTCGCGGTATGATCAACCAAGTTTCTTACATGGTTAAGGTTGAGGGGTAATTCGATGAACTTGAATACACTTTCACCTGCTGCAGGTTCAAAAACAGCTGGTAAGCGTCTTGGCCGTGGTATCGGTTCTGGTCTTGGTAAGACTGGTGGCCGTGGTCACAAAGGTCAAAAGTCACGCTCTGGCGGTAAAGTACGCGTTGGTTTCGAAGGCGGTCAAATGCCTATGCAACGTCGTCTACCTAAGTTTGGTTTCACTTCACGCAAGTCTCTTGTGTCTAAAGAAGTGAATCTATTCGAAATCGCTAAAGTTGAAGGCGATGTGGTAGATCTAAACGCGTTACAGGCAGCTGGTATCGTTAAAAAGAACATCCAGTTCGTAAAAGTTGTAAAATCTGGCGAAGTTTCACGCGCTGTTACCGTTAAAGGCATGAAAGTGTCTAAAGGTGCACGCGAAGCTATCGAAGCTGCCGGAGGCAAGGTAGAAGACTAAGGAAGTACGCTATGGCTAAACCAGGTCAAGATATGCAAAGTGCACAAAGTGGGCTTGCGGAACTGAAGCGCCCATTACTATTCGTATTGGGTGCTATCATTATTTACCGTCTGGGCTCTTTTGTGCCAATCCCTGGGATTGACGCCGCTGTACTTGCCGAATTCTTCGAGCAACAAAAGGGCACCATTGTTGAGATGTTCAACATGTTCAGCGGTGGTGCGCTTGAGCGTGCATCGGTATTGGCGCTAGGTATTATGCCGTACATCTCGGCTTCGATTATTATGCAGCTATTAACGCACATACATCCTGCGATGATAGAGCTTAAGAAAGAAGGTGAGCAAGGGCGTAAGAAAATCAGCCAGTATACGCGTTATGGTACGCTTGTGCTTGCTACATTCCAATCGATAGGTATCGCTACTGGTCTACCTAACATGATGGAAGGCCTAGTTGTGAATCCAGGCTTCGGCTTTTATTTCACAGCTGTAGTGAGCTTAGTCACAGGAACTATGTTCCTTATGTGGTTGGGCGAACAAATCACTGAGCGTGGTATCGGTAACGGTATCTCAGTTCTAATATTTGTTGGTATTGTAGCTAACCTGCCGTCTGCAATTGGTTCGACAGCAGAAATGGCGCGCCAAGGTGATCTGCATATTTTAGCATTGTTATTGATTGCGGTAATCGTATTCGCTGTAACTTACCTAGTTGTGTTCTTCGAGCGTGGTCAACGTCGTATCGTTGTAAACTATGCGAAGCGTCAACAAGGTCGTCAGGTATTTGCTGCTCAAAGCACGCACTTACCACTAAAAGTTAACATGGCGGGTGTTATTCCACCAATCTTTGCTAGCAGTATCATTTTGTTCCCTGGTACAATAGCAAGCTGGTTTGGCCAAGGTGAAGGTCCGGTCGCTGATGTGCTACAAGCTATCTCAGCAGTATTGACTCCAGGTCAACCACTGTATGCGATGGTATTAGCTGCGGCTATTATCTTCTTCTGCTTCTTCTACACTGCGTTGGTGTTTAACCCGCGTGAGACAGCAGATAACCTGAAAAAATCTGGCGCTTTTATTCCAGGCATTCGTCCAGGTGAGCAGACATCTAAATACATTGATAAAGTGATGACACGCCTGACATTGGCAGGTGCTTTGTATATAACCTTTATCTGTCTGGTGCCCGAGTTTATGACTATGGCATGGCAAACGCCATTCTACTTCGGCGGTACATCGATTCTGATTATCGTTGTTGTCATCATGGACTTTATGGCACAAGTACAGACTCATATGATGTCACATCAATATGATTCTGTGCTGAAAAAAGCGAACCTTAAAGGCTACGGCCGTTAAGGTCAGTTTACGGAGTTGAGTAATGAAAGTACGTGCTTCCGTTAAGAAAATTTGCCGTAACTGCAAAGTAATCAAGCGTGCAGGTGTTGTACGTGTGATCTGCAGTGAGCCAAAGCACAAGCAAAGGCAAGGCTAAGCAAATTAAGTCGTGCAGGCTGAGTAACTTTACTTAGCCTGTTTCTTTGGTAAAACTTGAATGTCGGTTGGGTATCCTATACGGGCTTTCCAGCAAGATGATAATCAAGTTTATTTATAGGAGATATGTTAGTGGCCCGTATCGCAGGCATTAACGTTCCTGATCATAAGCATGCTGTTATCGGTTTAACAAGCATCTATGGTGTAGGTAAAACTCGCGCTAAGGCGATCTTAGCTGCGACAGGTATCGCTGAAACTACTAAAATCGGCGAGTTAAATGACGAAACACTTGACATCCTTCGTGAAGAAGTTGGCAAGTACACTGTTGAAGGTGATCTTCGTCGTGAAGTTACACTAAACATCAAGCGTCTTATGGACCTTGGTTGTTTCCGTGGCTTACGTCACCGTCGTTCGCTACCACTACGTGGTCAGCGTACTAAGACTAACGCGCGTACTCGTAAGGGTCCTCGCAAGCCTATCAAGAAATAAGGTGGGGTAAGTTATGGCAAAAGCACCAATTCGTCGTAAAAAGGTCAAAAAGCAGGTTGTTGACGGCATGGCTCACGTTCATGCATCTTTCAACAACACGATTGTGACCATCACTGACCGTCAAGGTAATGCTCTTTCTTGGGCGACTGCGGGTGGTTCAGGTTTCCGTGGTTCTCGTAAGTCTACTCCATTCGCTGCACAGGTTGCTGCGGAGCGTGCAGGTGTTGCTGCACAAGAGTACGGTCTTAAGAACCTAGAAGTATTCATCAAAGGTCCAGGTCCAGGCCGTGAGTCTGCTGTTCGTGCATTGAATGCTGCTGGTTACCGTATCACTAACATCACTGACGTGACGCCAATTCCACACAATGGTTGTCGTCCACCGAAGAAACGTCGCGTATAACAATAGGTTAGGAGAAAGAACATGGCAAGATATTTGGGCCCTAAGCTCAAGCTGAGTCGTCGTGAAGGTACTGACCTGTTCCTTAAAAGCGGCGTAAGAGCAATTGACTCTAAGTGTAAACTAGAAACAGCACCTGGTCAGCACGGCGCACGTAAAGGTCGTCTATCTGATTACGGTTTACAGCTACGTGAAAAGCAAAAAGTTCGTCGTATCTACGGTGTACTAGAAAAGCAATTCCGTAACTACTACAAAGAAGCTGCTCGCCTTAAAGGTAACACAGGTGAAAACTTGTTACAGCTTCTAGAGCAACGTCTAGACAATGTTGTATATCGCATGGGTTTTGCGAGCACACGTGCTGAAGCGCGTCAGCTAGTAAGCCACAAAGCGGTTATGGTTAATGGTCGTGTTGTTAATATCCCTTCTTTCGTAGTTACTCCTGAAGATGTAGTAGTAATTCGCGAGAAGTCTAAAAAGCAAGCGCGTATCATCGCTGCTCTAGAGTTGGCTGAGCAACGTGAAAAGCCAACTTGGATTGAAGTTGACGGTAAGAAAATGGAAGGCACTTTCAAGCGTCTACCAGAGCGTTCTGATCTGTCTGCGGACATTAACGAACAACTAATCGTCGAACTTTACTCGAAGTAAAGTTAAGAGTTAAGAGAGGATAAAATGCAGGGTTCTGTAACCGAATTCCTAAAACCAAGATTAGTCGATATCGACGCTGTAAGCTCAACGCGTTCTAAAGTAGTTTTAGAGCCTCTAGAGCGTGGTTTTGGCCACACACTAGGTAATGCTCTACGTCGTATACTTCTTTCATCTATGCCTGGTTGTGCTGTGACAGAAGTTGAAATTGACGGCGTATTGCACGAGTACAGCGCGAAAGAAGGCGTACAAGAAGACATCATTGAAATTCTGTTAAACCTTAAAGGTCTAGCGGTATCTCTAGAAGGTAAAGATGAAGTTTTCCTTACCCTGACTAAGTCTGGTGTAGGCCCTGTGACTGCGGCTGATATCCAGCACGACGGAGATGTGACTATCGCCAACCCTGAGCATGTCATTTGTCACTTAACTGCTGACAATAGCGAAATCAGCATGCGCATTCGTGTTGAGCGTGGTCGCGGTTATGTACCGGCGTCTAGTCGTTTATCCTCTGATGACGATGAGCGCCCAATCGGCCGTTTGTTGCTAGATGCATCATTCAGCCCGGTTGAGCGTATTGCGTACTCGGTTGAGTCAGCTCGTGTTGAGCAGCGTACAGACTTAGATAAACTAATCATCGATATGGAAACGAACGGCACTTTAGATCCTGAAGAAGCGATCCGCCGTGCGTCAACTATCCTTGCTGAGCAGTTAGATGCATTCGTAGACCTACGTGATGTTTCTGAGCCAGAAGAGAAAGAAGAGAAGCCGGAGTTTGATCCGATTCTACTTCGTCCAGTTGATGACTTAGAACTAACTGTACGTTCTGCAAACTGTCTGAAAGCCGAGCAAATTCAATATATCGGTGACTTAGTACAGCGTACTGAAGTTGAGCTTCTGAAAACACCAAACCTTGGTAAGAAGTCTCTAACTGAAATTAAAGACGTGCTAGCTTCACGTGGTCTATCTCTAGGTATGCGCCTAGAAAACTGGCCGCCTGCAAGTCTAGCTGAGTAATCTAAGTTACTATATTAGTTTAGTTAGAAGGATAGGGTCATGCGCCATCGTAAGAGTGGTCGTCAATTAAACCGTAACAGCAGCCATCGCAAAGCGATGTTTAGCAACATGGCTGGTTCTTTGGTGAAGCACGAAATCATCAAAACTACTTTGCCTAAAGCAAAAGAGCTGCGCCGTGTAATTGAACCTTTAATCACACTGGCTAAGACTGACAGCGTAGCAAACCGTCGTTTAGCGTTTGCTCGCACGCGTGATAAAGAAGTAGTTGGTAAATTGTTCACTGAGATCGGTCCTCGTTTCGCGGATCGTCCAGGTGGTTACACTCGTATTCTTAAGTGTGGCTTCCGTGCAGGTGACAACGCGCCAATGGCTTACATTGAACTACTAGATCGCCCAGCGACTGAAGAAGTTCAAGAAGACGCGCAGTCTGCAGAGTAATTAGTCTTATTAAAGACACAAAAAAAGCCGAGCATAGCTCGGCTTTTTCTTTTTCATAACCCGCACAGTACAACCTCTAGTCT